>NZ_CP056268.1:0-298088 GCF_013728095.1 Citrobacter sp. RHBSTW-00887
GTGACAAAAAATTCATCAGTACAACCTGTATCACTGCTCCGCCTGGGCGTTTTTACTCCCAGTTGCCGAACAGAGGCAACGGTCACGCTAAACGTGACGGAAGCGCTATCCAGTCTGGAAATTGCAAAACAGGAAGGGTACACGGACATAAAGATCACCGGCCCGATGCTGAATTATTTCCAGGACTTCCGGTGCTGGACAGCAATCGTCCATTCCTTCAGCGTATCGCCTGATGCGCTGAAAGGTAACCGGATTAAAATGCCCTTTAGTGAATTTGCCAAACTCTGCGGCTACCCATCAAAACGCTACAGCACGAAACTGCGCAATGAGATAGCCGATTCGTTGACGAAGATTCGCTCAAAAAGCATTCGGTTTGAGAAGAACCCGGGGATCACCAAGTTCAAAGTAGCCGGGTTGCTGAAAGAGGCGGAATTTGATGGTGAAAGTGATTACATCATCCTGGAAGCCGACGAACGACTCTGGGATTTGTACCGTTCAGATCATCTTACTCTGTTGCGGAAGAAACCCCTGGAGCTACTTACCAGGAATGAAACGGCTCAGGCGCTCTATACATTTTTTGAAGCGCTACCTCAACATCCAGCCCCGATCACCTTTGACAGACTTCGACAGCGTTTACTGCTCAATGGGCGCATTGCCGAACAGAACCGGAAAATGCGAACTGCTCTCGATGTGCTTGCCAGCATCGGTTACCTGAAATTTTACTACCTGGTGGACACCAGCGTACCCACCATTCAGATCACGGATCGGAATCCCAAACTAACAGGTTCCTGATGTTTGAAACGTCTTTTTGCCCGGTTCCGGGAATGTGCTGTCTCATTCCCACCGGTCAAAAACACTAAGTTGACGTTTCCCTCTCAAACCCACCCGTGATTTTGTAGTCGCTAAAGGATAAATAGTCCCATTTACATCTGAAAAGCTGATGGGGCGCGTCAGGCCTCTATTGAATACAACTTGTATTACCATGAAAAATAAAGAAAATAACACTCCTCTTTATAATTACTGCTGTTCGCCTAATCCCAAAAAGATACTTTTTTAATCTGCACAGTTTTTATCGCCGGTGGGAACGAGAGGGAAGGGGAAAATATACCCGGTGGGATTGAGAGGGAAGGCCTGTAGAAAACAACCCGACAATCTTTTGTCGGCTGGAATGACCAGGGTAAATTAAGTTCTGGAGGATAGTTATGACTTCGACATTTGGTAAGCAGCTGAAGCTTTATGCAGACCGGCAAACGGGCGCAAAACGTACTGCTCTTGATTTTCAATATGTGGTTTCGCCTGGTAAGGATGCGTTTCCCACGGTGAACATCACTATGGCTCCGATTGCTGATGGCGCAAAAGAAGCCCAATGGGAGCTTAAGCGCGTCATCCAGCTGAATCGCTATGAATTAACTCAATGTTGCGCGGTATTGTTCGGGCTGGAAAAGGAGATGAGGGCAAACTTTCACGGAACCGATAAAAACAAAGGTTTTACGCTCATCAACAATGGTGCATCCGGCTGCGGGATAAACTTTTCTCATGGTGGGGATATGCTGACGCATATGTTGAACCATGCCCAAAGAATGGAAGTAGGGGCATTTATTCTGAAACGGCAGGCGGATGCGTGGGATATGAGTGTCAGTGACGTTCTTGCACTTTTGCGTCAGTCCGTGGCCATCAAACGGGCATAAGATCACGAAGCAGGTTCAAGAACAGGCTTACCGTACAACAATTTTCAAATCCAAACTGACCCTACTTAACTTCAACTGGAAGGCGCTATGACAGAACATCAGCAGAATAGAAATGTTTGTGAAGTCGGGTTAGCCTGTGAAGCCATGACGATTGATCCCAAAACCATTCAGTCAGCAGTAATGCGTAAAGAAGCCACGCAAGTTGTTATTCCTCACTTTAAGGGGGTTTGTCCTGCTTTTGTCGAATGGGCTGAACAATGCTTACCTGGCGATAAACTTCCTCGTGGGAAATTTTTTAGGTCACGAGAATGGATGCGTCAGTTCACCACTTGCCAGATAAACTACAAGACAGATCATCCAGATGAAGGAAAGTATGGATGGCTTTTTGAAGGAACCAAATATTGAAAAGTTAAGGAGATATGATTAATGCTAATTTATGCCGCAGATCTGATTTTACCCTTAAAAATTCTGCTGGTGGTATTTGTCGTGACTATCATAGGCGCTACCATCGGGTTGAAATTTGTACGCTCCGAAAACAAGATCGTTTGCATGTGGCTCGTGCCAATAGGCTGTCTTGGGGGAATTTTTGCATTGATGATGTTTCCATCAATTACCACAAATGATTTGTTGCTCGGCAAGAGATGGTCGGAAGATTGTCGCGTGGTCGAAAAATACGAACGCCACGCTTTTGAAGCACCGACGAACCGGCTGATTTGTTCGGGGGTTGATGAGCATGTTAATTCAGAAAGTTATGCGGTATTAACGAAAGCTTACCGGGAGCGGGGGGGAGAACTTATTTCGGGATCCCATAGTGTTGAAAACTAGCCTTCAAATCTAATGCTACGGAGTTTTCATGAATAATAATCACAATGTTTTTCCTTGCAATGAATTGGGTATGGGTGATTCCAAATCGGAATTGGAAAGACTCCTTGAATTATGTGAATCCACTCCGCAAACAGGCGAGCCTAACCCCCAGATAGCTAATATGCAAGCATTTTGGAATCGATAACTGGTGGCTCATCTCATATCACTGGCTTCAATTTTTGCTCTCATATTCTTAATGGCCGTAAATTTTCCACACTCAACGATGCAGAGATAAAACAGCTAACATCTCTTCGCAATGAGGGGCGAAAAGACGGTTTTGTGGTCAGAATTCAACCTGTTGATGTAACCCCTGAACTTCAGCTTGAAAGGTATCTTGCGTCAAGTTGGGAAAGCGAAATCGAGATTTATAAACGCGTACCGTCGATTGTCGTGATCTGTAAAATCTCAGGTCTGTCTGCATTGGCAGGCTCGGGGAACAAAATGTTTTTAAATATGGATTACTTAAGTTGCGGAACTGAAACTGATGATCAGGATTGCCAGGATTAAGTCACTGATTGGCGGTTGCAACGAGCTTTGGGTTTGTTAGACTGGCCTGACATACCTTCCCCCATCGCGGGGTGCGTTGTCGGAGTATCAAAATATTGTTTTCCCCTATGCGGGGTTTAATTAGTGAGTAGCGACTGCCCGGGTTAGCGCCTGACCCGTGTCAGACTTCTGAAGGATATTTTGATATTAACCGTCCAGCTGGACGGTTTTTTTTCGTCTGTTTTTAATTTGGATAGTGGTATGGGTAGAAAAAAACAATCAAACCGCAGTGTATCAGCGCCAGCTGTTGATGCTGAAAAAGAAATTATCGACCCGAGATGGAACATCTTTTTCTTTGCGGCAATTGACCGACCGTGGGTGCTTAACCCGCATCTTTTTTACGCTGAACAAGCGCAGGAACGTTTGCTGTCGCAGTTCAGTGATGTGGAGATCAGGAGTGAAGCGACAAAGAAAGGCGAGTCATTTATAGAGTCAGCTGGAGACTGGTTCAATCCTGATTACCACGACGAAAGTGACGTATACGAGAATATTGAACAGATTGAAGCTTGCCACTGGGTTGCGTTGCGGGAAATGAAGGTCACGGTCACGCTTTCCCTGACCGCTGGGATGTACCACCAGTTTGACAAGGCATTACGAGATCTGCTTATCCGGGAGGCCAGAAGCTGGCGGTGGCTCGACATGGTTGTGATATCAGATTTGATCTGGAACCTCAGTTTTCCGAGGCTTATGGATTTGATGGAATGGCTGGGTATTGAAGTACGAAACATGCCATGTTTCCCGTTAATCAGTGCATGTCATCAGGTTGTCAACGTTTATAAACATGGAGATGGTGATGCCCACCAGAAACTGGTTAATGCTCACCCGGAGTACTACTCAGTATGGCAATGCGAAGGTTATCCGCAAGAGAGACCAGCTCGCCACGAAGAACTTGAAGTTTCCGAGGAACAGTTTAGAGAATTTGCCGAGGCGATAACGGTGTTCTGGAAGAGTCTGCCGGAAGGACTATCTTATTCGGGGATGGGAAAAGAGCCTAAGTGGTTTGGCAAGGCTTATGAAAAAGTGAAGTGCGACAAAGAAAAACGCGAGCGTAAAGCGGAAGAATAGTGGGGCACTCTAGCCCCACCGAAACAAAAGGAGAGTCAGACAGCCGGTGACGGTTGCCAGCCTGATTGAGTCTGGATCCATTTGCCTACGGAAATCATGTCGTAACCACCGTTCCCGTAGGACGACTTCACTTCTTCTATTTCGACTGGAACCGCCAGCTCGATGGGGCGGAACCAGCCATCATCACCGACTGTATACCGGCCTTCATGTTCCTTGCTCATTTCGCAGACCCGGCTGGGTGGAAGCCAGAAACCTTCATTTGCTCTTTCGGATGCGATACGAATAGCTTCATCCACGGAAGCGACTTCCCGGATGTGTTCGTTATGCGCGTTTGACATTTTGATCAGAAATGACTTCATAGAACCATTTTCCTCAGCTTAGGCCGGTAACGTTAATCGTCGGGGCGGTCGGTAATATTCCGGCGATAGTGTCCTCATATTGTACTCTGGCATGATGCATAACAGAAATTTGAGAGCGCGGGATTGAGAGGCGAAGTAGTTTGATGATAATCGCTGCGGGTGTACTATCAGCCTGATTCCTGGACTGAAGCCGAACGTCCAGCCGTGGTAAAACTGGTGAACGATGTTAACCTGGCATCGAGATATCGAGACCGTAACCATCTGACTGAATAAGGAGCTTTTATGCCGAATGGGAGAGTGATTTTTAACAAAAGAGGCCGATGGGACTGGCTTGATAGCGGTTGTGATATAGATGAGGATGAATTAAAGCAGGAAGAGTGGTTTGTTGGCGATATGTATTATCCGCCAGACTTTGAATACGATACGTCAATGCATGATCACCAGATTACAGAGTGGTTGTCTAAACCTGAAGAGCTGGTGCGGTATGAGCGAGGGCGTTAACTCAATTTGCTTATCTGAACTGGCTACATGATCTTTCAGCGTGGCCATTTCGGTTCTTCACATTTCCCTGACTCCCTCCTGACAGAACCGACTATTTCATCCATGAACCGCAAGAGCGGTAACTAAATGCCATATCGTGTGGCAGAGTGGTTTGCTCCAGTACCCGTCAAAATAGTCCAACATACAAAAACAGGGTAGCCTGCCCCGGGCTTCACCCGGGCCAGGCTACCCGGAGTCGAACCGTTAACCCGGAGTCGTGGGTGAGTAACGTCGAGTGCCCGCCTGAATTCCGTGCGGCCACCAGCATTGGCTTCACCTTTTTCCGACCGACACTTTCGTGCTGGTTTGCGGCCGCATCTTCGCCGGGCCGGAACACCCTGCATTTTGTGCCGGTGGCCATCACCGGTATTAGGATAAAGGGAAGAATATCGGTGATGGATTCCGGGATAATCGCCGGGAAAACCCGGGCAGAATTCACGTACATCACCCTCTATTAGTCCAACATACAAATAAACTTCCCCTTTCTGCCCCTGCGCTTCGCTTGGGGCAGAAAGGGGAGCCGTACCTGAAACCTCCGTGTCGTTTTCAGGATCGGGCCCGTGCCCGGGGTAACCATTCTGCCCGGGCCCACCATTTTAAAAAGAAACCGCCGTGCCCGGTCTGGCCATTTCCCCCGCCTGCGGCAACCGGGCCGTGCCGGTCTTTCCGTCCGGTTCCTGCAAACCCCACATAGGGACTCCGGTCGCTGGATGAGCCATGCGAGAAAATATGAGAAAAAGAGAGAAAAAAAGAGAAAAAAAAGAGGGGCCGGGGGCGCGAGGGTTTCAGTGGGTATAAAGGTCAAGGGCGCTTTGCAGGGTGGACGCGGGGGTGTTGACCCTGATCGCATTTGTATGTTGGACTAATTTTGCATATATGAAGACAAGAAAAGACGCGCTGCCGACAGAGCAGGTATACTCTCGCCATCAAATGTGCGGCCAGCGGCGGGGGATAGGTAACGACCGCAGGCCTCCGCGACCGGTATCAATGATGATGATGCCCTGCCAGGTAAAGAGTAGTGACGACGAAAGTGAAGGTGAAGAAAACCCGGGCCGAACGTAAGCAGCATAGCCGGGACATGCAGGCCAAACATGAAGCGGAAAAAAAGGCCGCTAACCTGCGTAATATTCTAAAGAGAGACATTCTGGCCACGCTGGGTATCCCTAAAAATCACGGTGGGCGGGCAGCTCTTTCTACATTCATCACCGAGCACTTACTGAAGGGTGAGAGTCAGGTTCAGATTGTTGCCATGCTAACCGGCAGCGAATTGATGAAGCGGGCACAGCTTGCCGAAATCGAGCGCCTGAAGAAGATCACGGAACTGGCCAATCAAACCCGCAGAAACGAGATCACCAACCGGGCGTTTGAGCGCCTGGGTATCACAACCCGGCATCCAATGGGCGATTTAGTGCTGAGCATGGTGCGCGAACTGGCAAACCAGAATTTAAATACCGGTGAGATAGTAGAACGCCTGAATGATAACGAAACCGTACTGGAATCGCGCCGCCTGCACAAAGAGAAGCGAGCGGATCTTGAACGTCAGATTGATGAAGGTATTGCCGAGCGCAAAAAGACCCGTGTTGATATGCGGGAAGTGCTCGCCTACATGGCCCAGAAGAACGGTACAACGTATACGCCTCCCGCAGACACCTGGCGATCTCCTGAACATCCGAATGGCGATTCACCGACCCGGCATAATGGAAAAATCAGAGAGAGCCGTCTGACCGGCGCTGAAAGCACCCAGAAAGAAAACCCACGTCAGTACGGTTTGCCCAACCTGAAAACCAGTAGCGCTTCCATCAACAAGGCCGGAATGAGTGAGGCCATTAAGCTGGTGGGCGGACGTGTGACGGAATTTCGCACCTATCTTTATGAGCATCGCGATACGGGACTACGCGCTGATGTGCTGGCTCGCCGGTTTATGGCTGAGTCAATGCAAGGCAAAAAGATGGTTGACCCTGTGCCGGTCAATGAACCAGATAATCTCCCGGCTCCCACACACGAACCTGCCAAACGTAAATGGACGAAGGAAGAAAAGCAGGAAGCGCGTGACCGTGCGCTGGCCGCAGCAAGCCAGGTCGGAAAGCTTAAAGAAGCGGAAACCAACGGCATTACGCACGATGTAGTGCGAGAATCGCAGCCAGCACCCCAGCCAGCCCTGATCTCCGTCGAAGTTGAACAATCCCGCGTCTCCATGCAGGAACCGTCTGTTGCGCCCCTGGCGCACCCTAAACGTGAAGGCTCTACAACCTGCGTGGTGACCAGGCCGGATCAGGCTGATTTCGCTGCTACCGTCCGTCGAAACTGTAACGACCGCTGCGTGATTACAGGAGCAAGCTTACGCCGCAGGACAGAGGCCGCACACCTGGTAGAGCATAGTGCTGGTGGTCTGGATCACTGGAGTAATGGCTTGCTGCTTCGTATCGATCTGCACCGGCTGTTTGACGACAACGTCCTTGCCATTTGCCCGGAGACGTTGACCGTCCACGTTGACCCTGTCGCGCAGGCCGAAGATCCCGATTTGCAGCAATACGATGGCCATGTGATTACCGGGCTTTGCCGTCCGATAGACCCGGCGAATCTCGTCATGCGCTGGGAGCGTTATCAGCGCCGGTTAGAACTGACCAAGTAAAACCGGTAATCCATCAGGTGCGAATCGTGGGAATGCGCCAGCTCGGTAACCCCACGTCACCGGATTGAACCATCACAAAAAAGGAGCCCACCGGGCTCCCCAAAAACGAATTGTTTTATTGTTCCTGCTTAGTTCTACGTAGGTACTCTTCAGCCTTTATCTTTATTTGCACGAGTTCAGCGTAAAACTCACGTTCCATTTGGTATGTTGGCATCTGAGTATAATACTCTTCCACCTGTGGCCAAATTCGCTGAAGTTCTGCATATAAATCATGGAGAGCTCTATCTGCCCAAGATGACGATTGGTAGGATTCAAGCTTTCTGATAGTGGCGCTAAGATGTACTAAACGCGCCACTAATACTTTAGTGTTTACGTATTGTGTTACGGTTCTATCCATGTGGTTTAAGTTACTCATATTATTCCCTAATGAGGTGCTCGCAGAATTACGAGGCAGAGATAACATAACCTTAAAACCTACATACGTGTAGCCCAATCATTACTTTATAGCTAAAAATGCCAGATTTACTCTATGGCCCCCAATCCCTACAGACCTACAGCAGATCTCGTCCACATAGGTCAGTTCCAGCGCAAACTATGGGATCTGAATGTTTGTCGAACGAAAACTTACGGTAGTGAAGTAATTGCCTGAAACATTGTAAATAACTTGCATAGAAAACGCCCTCAAAACAGCGTCCTTTTTTTATCGAAGTTTCAACGGTTCTGGTAGAGTTGTTTTCTGACAGATTTTATTATTAACGTGAGTGGACGCGTCTGGCGAATAAGCTGGTGCAACTTCCCGAAGCCCTCCAAACACCAGGAGACTTAATTTATGGAACTATCAACAATTTCTGAAGCGTTGATTGGTGGTTTAGTTGGTGGCACTATCGCAGCAGGTTCCATCCGGGTATTATTCATTCCAGAAAAGTTTGAGTGGATATTGTTAGCCTGTGTTGTCCTTGCCACTGTTGTTACCTTTTTCTTTGGCCACTCTATACCAAATCCATTTATGATGATAAGCAACATGTATAGTTATTGAATATATAAGACCGTGCTCGTTAGACGTGCTCTGATTGATTTCCATATATGTTTCAAAAGCTTCGGGCCAGTTTTTTCTGTGTTAGATAGGATAACAGAATATGATGACACTTCTTTTTTCGATTTACTGTTCCCTGGTCATTATCGCGGGCGCTTTCTTTAGCTGGTTTCAACGTGAAACTATCGCTACCCGCTGCATTCTTTTTGGCGGACTGGTGATAGTAGCAGCGATCAAGCTAACAACGGATTTTACGACTGTCGCTGTTTCCACGGTTCTGATTGAGGGGTTTTTGCTAACGGCTTATGTTATTGCTGTCCGTTTTATTCAGTGCATTGTAAACAGGGCTGCATAAACAACCCGGACAGAATGCCCATCTATTTATATCAGGCTAATCTACGTGTGACATTTCAATCGCTGCGCGAGCTTCAATGCCCTTCGATAGCAACAAGTTTGCAATGCGCTCTGCCAGGTCTTGATTGGCGCAATGAAAGCGAATAGGCAACTTTTCATGTTTCTCACTATCGATGTAGAACATTACAGAATTGATACTGTATAGCGATGCATATGAAGGACGAGGTTCTATCATCAAATTCAATTCTGGAATAGAAGCTAAAAGTTTAGACATATAATCATCCAGCAGTTCAATACAAACTGGCCGGATAGTTAATAAAGCGGGATTTTCCTCCGAACTAGTCCATTGTCGTGCCTGTAATCTCAAAATATTGAGAAGGTGCAACGATTCATAAGGAATTGTCTTTCCCGTCCGTTCACCCAGGATAACGGATTCCAATGTGTTAATTCGGGATGATAGTCTTCTTATCTTCCGCAACTGATAGATGCTAAGTGTTAATGTTATCACAAATAAAACACCCAAAATAATTGCCATATTTATATCCCATTCGGTTTATTCGTATTATGCCGTGAATATCGATACTCCAGCTATAGGTGTTCGGGACATCCTCTACGCCGGTAGTATCTGCAAAAACTTGTTATTCCATCATATAGTGCATCTCTGAAAACACCTTTTTCGGGTGATACAGCCTTTCATTACTCGGTTCCCCTTTTATGCTGCTACCTGCCTATCAGGTGGTTAGTATGCTTACCAGCCACTTTTTACTATATTGTCCGTTTTGTTAACTGATTTGTTAATGCTTCCATTTGACAGGTCTGGAAAGATACTTTTCTGATTTTAGGGGTTTGAGGGCCAACGATGTAAAAAACCACGTTAATAGGTTAACCTATTGTTTTATTTTAATTATTAGGTGCTGCATTTACAGCTACTCCAATGATCATGGGGCTGATGGTCGATGGAACGCAATACCAAGTAGATTGATTGCATAAAGTTCCTTCAATTCCGATCTGCCCTCCCGTTTTCACATCCTACTTCAGTTCAATTTTGTTGCCATTCCTTTACAACAGCTTCCCAATTGGCCGTTCTCTCGACCAATTTCCCATCAGCATCCTTTCTTGTCCAAACATCCCAGAAATCAGGGTCATCAGAATGGGGTTGCTGCTCTTTCGTCAAATTTTTCATTTTAACTAAGACAGGAAGTTCAGATGCCCAGCCCATCAGTATTGCATGTTGAGATGGCAATGAAGGCAATTCACGGAGTAATCCTCGCAAATTGTCGGGTACCATTTTATGAACTTGCTCCTGATCTTTGTCATTGCTAATTCGATGCAGAAGAAAAGTATTACATTGAGATAAAACTGTAGGTGATAATTCTGATGGTCGTTGCGAAGAAATAACCATACCGAGACCAAATTTCCTGCCTTCTCGTGCAATTTTCTCAAATACTTGACAGCAAACAGCTGCGACATCCTGATTTTCACTGTCCTCACGATACCGTTTAATAAATGTATGTGCTTCTTCAGCAACAAGTACCGTAGGTAAAGATTTGTTATATAGTCGTCTATAACGTTGCAATGATTCAAAAATAATTCTTGAAATGACAGCTGTCACAAGATGAGTAATTTCAGTTGGTACTAAAGAAAGATCAATAATTGAAACGCAGCTATCACCATCACCATCTTTCCCAATATATGTTTCTAACCAATTAGCCAAGTCAACTCTATGCTCTGAGTCATTGGTTATGGGTTTCATTCTTGTATCCGCAAGCATTGTGCGTATTCTAGCTACTAGATATTCAACATATTGCTCGCTACCATTTTCTTGTGCTAACGCCTCTAAATAGGAGACTAAATTATTTCCGTCAAAAGGGACGGGGATATCCTCGTTTTTAGGAAGGAGTTCACACTCATCGCCTCCAAGGCTCTGAAATGAAGATAACACTCCATTTATGATGTTATCAACTGCGCTAACTTTAGCATTGTAATCTGGATATCTGCCTTCTCTTTGCCCACAAAAATCTTGAATAGAGATGATTAATTTATCTAGCTCAGGGCATGGTGTAGTTAATCTCGCTTTGTATTCTTCCAGACTCTGACGCCAAATATTAATTTTAGCCAAAAGATTTTTGGCTCCAGGGAAATCATTAAGTGCCGCTGCTCCTTTAGATTTATCCGCTTTTAAAGAAACCAAAATTGTACCTAGGTATTTTTTAACTTCTATATCTATATTCTTTTGTAAATCAAATTCTTCATTTCTCATTGCTCTCAAGGAGCGTTTTAGTAATGGAAGTTGTGCTTTAGGACTTGCTTGCGTGAATGATGCCCACTCCGAACTATTCCAAAACCATGAGGGTACTTGTAATTGGTTTTCACTGCCTTCAGCCTCAACCTTAAATACTCTACCTTTAAATTTCGTCGTTGGCCCCAAAGCACGTGCATACTCGCCGTTGGGGTCTAGGATGATAAATCTGGCATTTGGTTTTATTTGTGATTCCAATGCAGATTCGAGTGACCACTGGATTAATCCAGATACAGAGCAAGACTTACCGCTACCAGTATTTCCGAGCACTGCTATATGACGACCAAATAATCTATCAGGATCTACAGCTACATTTGCATTGTTCGCAAGTGGACTTTGTCCAATGATCACTCGCCTATTATTTCCAGATTCGACTATTGATCTAAGTTGTAAATCTGTCGGTAGTAAAATAGCAGCCCCAATAGAAGGAAACGATTCAGAACCTCGTTGAAATCTGAAATAATCAGTACCATCTTTGGACAAACGTTTAAGCATTCCCACCGGATTCAAACTTATTTTTTTTCGGGGGAATGGTAGATTTACTAAACCAAATTCTTGAACATCTCTTTGTTTTGGATAAGGCGAATGTTCTACAGCAAGCCACTCTATTTGCCCAACTAAGTAACCATTATCACATGATATTAATACATAACTGTTTACTCTTGGAAAGTTTCTAGGCGTTCCTGCATTCAAAGCAACAGTATCAGGTGAGTCAATCTCTAATATTGCTCTAATTTCATTAGGTGAAACAAAATCTACAGTGCCGACCCTGAGTTGCTCACCTTGTTCAATCGGAAATGAGTTCATTCAGCATCCTCGCTATTATTTGAAATTGTTGTACGATATAAACCCCTTGATTTCAATAGTTCTGCCATACGAATTGATGATCTGTCTATCGCTGCTTTAGGAAGATAAAAATCCACTAAATTCTTGATATCTCCAAAGTGGTCACCAAGTAATAAAGATATTTGAGCTTTTCTTCCACTTTCGTTTACAAAGCGCATAATTCTACCGAGTGGATCGCCGTAGGCAATTATTACTATATGCGTTGAGGGTATTGTCAGCATGTCAATAATAACACGGTTTATATGTTCATCTCCAAAACTATAACCATATGTTACCAAAGTACTATTAGGACGACATGTTGCAGATGCTAAGTCTCTGAATAGTTCAACATAAGGGTATTCTGATGTTTCTCGGTCTTTAACCGAGTTTGGATAAATCATTAATTGATGATAGTTCGCTGCTCCAGCAGCCTCCACTTGTAAAAAGGGTTCCACCGAACTCGCACCAAAAGGTAATCCAAATCGCCTTATGGCTCCTTCGGTAGTATACCAGTCCAATGAGCCATGTAATTTAGTAAAGCGCGCCACACCTTCCAAATATCTTGGTTCACCACGAATACCCGGTGGATTATAATGATAGTCGACTTCTAGTCGCGAAGATCTGAAAATAGGCGCTATAGGGGTCTGACGCTCAGTGGAACGAAAACTCACGTTAAGCAATTGTGGCTGAGAAAAACCAAAGGATCCGGCGAGGATCCTTTGGTGTGCTGACATGACCAGTTTCTTTTGGGATATTTTTTCCCTGCATGAAGTCCTTTATGTCCTGATCATAATGCCATTAAAAATTCTATGCTATGGCTTCGCTATTTTAGACATTGGGGTCTGAGGGCCAATGGAACGAAAACGTACGCTAAGGAAATAACCAATTGTTATAATTGATATTATTCATTCTTCTCTATGAACTGAAAGCCCGCACTAAGCAATGTTTTAGCCTCAAATGACTTTTTTACCTACCCAACTAACGTAACGATCGCACATCAGGTCGTTTTTCAACCGCATAGTGACACCTGCACTCACATGCGAGAAAACACATATGATTTTGACTTCTTGTTTTGGTGGAGAGACAATACCCATTCATAGCAGGAGTACATAATGCCAGAAATTGCATCCCTACAACTTTTCAAAATACTATCTGATGAAACCCGCCTGGGTATCGTGCTACTGCTCAGGGAGATGGGGGAGCTGTGCGTATGCGATCTCTGCACAGCGCTGGAACAATCACAACCCAAGACCTCCCGCCATCTGGCGATGCTTCGGGAAAGTGGCCTGTTGCTGGATCGCAAGCAGGGGAAATGGGTTCATTATCGCTTATCCCCGCATATTCCTTCCTGGGCTGCCCTGGTGATTGAGCAGGCCTGGTTAAGTCAACAGGACGACGTACAGGCCATCGCCCGTAAGCTGGCATCGGCCAACTGCTCTGGCAGCGGTAAGGCTGTTTGTATCTAAAAATTTTGCCTGTACATATATGTTTTTACGAATATGAGGTGTTAAAGATGAAAATGTTAACGGTGTTTGATCCGGCGATGTGCTGCAGTACCGGCGTTTGTGGTTCAGATGTCGATCAGGTTTTGGTCAATTTTTCTGCTGATGTGCAATGGCTGAAAGGGCGTGGGGTTCAGATCGAACGTTATAACCTGGCGCAGCAGCCTATGAGCTTCGTTGAGAACGAAAAAGCGAAAGCATTCCTTGAGGCTTCTGGAGCTGAAGGGCTTCCGCTGCTGTTGCTTGATGGTGAAACGGTGATGGCCGGGCGATACCCAAAACGCGCTGAACTGGCTCGCTGGTTTGGTATACCGCTGGAAAAGGTGGGTTTAGCTTCCACCAGTTGCTGTGGTGGTAAAACTTCCTGTTGTTGAGTATGTCAGGAGGACATATGAAATTCTTAGAGAATATCCCGTCTTACCTGTTTTTCACCGGTAAGGGAGGTGTAGGCAAAACTTCGATTTCCTGCGCAACGGCTATACGTCTGGCTGAACTGGGAAAGCGTGTTCTGCTTGTCAGTACCGACCCGGCTTCCAATGTCGGTCAGGTATTCGATCAGACTATCGGTAACACTATCCAGCCCGTGACTGCTGTGTCTGGTCTTTCGGCTCTGGAGATTGACCCGCAGGACGCCGCCCAGCAATACCGCGCCAGAATCGTTGACCCTATTAAAGGTCTTTTGCCTGATGACGTTGTTAACAGCATCAGTGAACAGCTTTCAGGAGCTTGTACGACAGAGATCGCTGCATTCGACGAGTTTACTGGCTTACTGACTGACGCTTCTCTGCTGACCCGCTTTGATCACATCATTTTTGATACTGCCCCAACTGGCCACACTATTCGCCTTCTTCAGCTTCCCGGAGCCTGGAGCAGCTTCATCGAAAGTAACCCGGATGGTGCTTCCTGTCTTGGTCCAATGGCTGGGCTGGAAAAACAACGCGAGCAATATGCTCATGCGGTTGAGGCATTATCCGATCCTGAACGAACTCGCCTTGTGCTGGTCGCGCGATTGCAAAAATCAACACTGCAGGAAGTCGCTCGTACTCATGACGAATTATCAGCTATTGGCCTTAAAAATCAGTATTTAGTCATTAACGGTGTCCTGCCTGCGAGCGAAGCAGAACGTGATGCACTGGCCGCTGCAATATGGCAACGGGAGCAAGAGGCGCTGGCAAATCTTCCTGCCGGGTTATCTGATTTGCCGACAGACAACTTATACCTGCAGCCGCTGAACATGGTTGGTGTATCCGCATTGAAAGGCCTGCTCAACGAACACGCTGAGATAACATCGCTTACTGAACAAAGCCCACAGAACAAGCCAGAGAATATGTCGTTGTCTGTCCTGGTTGATGATATCGCCCGCAGTGAACACGGTTTGATTATGCTGATGGGCAAAGGTGGTGTGGGCAAAACCACAATGGCTGCGGCTATCGCCGTCAGTCTGGCGGATAAGGGTTTTGATGTGCATCTCACCACCTCAGATCCTGCTGCACATCTCAGTACAACGCTCAATGGCAGCCTCAAAAATCTGCAGGTCAGCCGAATCAACCCTCACGATGAAACTGAACGCTATCGTCAGCATGTTCTTGAGACGAAAGGCAGGGATCTGGATGAGGCTGGGAAACGGCTGCTCGAAGAGGATTTACGTTCTCCTTGCACAGAAGAGATTGCGGTGTTCCAGGCGTTTTCACGCGTAATTCGTGAAGCTGGCAAACGGTTTGTGGTCATGGATACGGCACCTACCGGGCATACGCTATTACTGCTTGATGCTACCGGGGCTTATCACCGTGAGATTGCCAGGAAGATGGGGGATAAAGGTCATTTTACCACTCCGATGATGCAGCTTCAGGACCAGGAACGTACCAAAGTTTTGCTGGTCACTCTGCCTGAAACCACACCTGTACTGGAAGCGGCAAACCTGCAGTCCGATCTTGAACGTGCGGGGATTCATCCCTGGGGCTGGATTATCAATAACAGCCTTTCGATTGCACAGACGCAATCGCCGCTGCTTTGCCAGCGCGCCCTACAAGAGCGTCCTCAAATCGAGGTTGTGAAAAACCAGCATGCAAGCCGCATAGCGTTAGTACCGGTAATGGCTGCAGAGCCCACTGGCATCGAGAAACTCAGAGAGCTGGTTGTTTAATTTTTTTTGTATATACAGGGCGGCAAAGCCGTCCTGTCTGGAGGATTTATGTTACTGGCAGGCGCTATTTTTGTCCTGACCATCGTTTTGGTTATCTGGCAACCGAAGGGATTAGGGATCGGCTGGAGTGCGACGCTGGGCGCGGTACTGGCGCTGATCTCTGGCGTAGTCCATTTTGGTGATATCCCTGTAGTGTGGAATATTGTCTGGAATGCGACGGCGACCTTTATTGCCGTGATTATTATCAGCCTTCTGCTCGATGAATCGGGCTTTTTCGAATGGGCGGCGCTGCACGTTTCACGTTGGGGTAACGGTCGCGGGCGTTTGCTGTTTACCTATATCGTTTTGCTCGGCGCAGCGGTGGCGGCACTGTTTGCCAACGATGGTGCGGCATTGATTCTGACGCCAATTGTTATCGCCATGCTGCTTGCATTAGGTTTCAGCAAAGGCACTACGCTGGCATTTGTCATGGCCGCCGGGTTTATTGCCGATACGGCCAGTCTGCCGCTTATCGTGTCCAACCTGGTTAACATCGTTTCTGCAGACTTCTTTGGGCTGGGTTTCACTGAGTATGCGTCGGTAATGGTGCCGGTGGATATCGCAGCCATTATCGCCACGCTGGTGATGCTGCATCTGTTCTTCCGCAAAGATATTCCGCCAACTTACGACCTGGCTCTCCTGAAAGCACCGGCAAAAGCGATTAAAGATCTGGCAACCTTCAGAACCGGCTGGATAGTGTTGATCCTTCTTCTGGTTGGCTTTTTCGTCCTTGAGCCGTTGGGTATCCCGGTCAGTGCGATTGCTGCTGTAGGGGCTGTCATTCTGTTTGCGGTGGCGAAGCGAGGTCATGCCATTAACACTGGCAAAGTGCTTCGCGGTGCGCCATGGCAGATCGTCATATTCTCTCTGGGAATGTATCTGGTGATCTATGGTCTGCGTAATGCCGGACTAACAGAATACCTCTCCGGTGTGTTGAACGTGCTGGCAGATAAAGGACTTTGGGCCGCGACGTTTGGTACTGGCTTCCTGACGGCTTTCCTCTCTTCCATCATGAACAATATGCCTACCGTGCTGGTTGGTGCTCTCTCTATTGATGGCAGCACTGCAACAGGCGTTATCAAAGAGGCGATGATTTTTGCCAACGTGATTGGCTGCGATCTTGGACCGAAAATTACACCTATTGGTAGCCTGGCAACGTTGCTCTGGCTGCATGTCCTTTCACAGAAGAACATGACCATCACATGGGGATACTATTTCCGCACCGGGATCGTCATGACTCTGCCTGTGCTGTTTGTAACGCTGGCCGCGCTGGCGCTACGTCTCTCTTTCACTTTGTAATGAGATACTGATATGAGCAACATCACCATTTATCACAACCCAGCCTGCGGCACGTCGCGTAATACGCTGGAGATGATCCGCAACAGCGGTATCGAGCCGACCGTTATTCTTTACCTTGAGACTCCACCTTCACGCGATGAGCTGGTCAAACTCATTGCAGATATGGGCATTTCCGTCCGTACTTTGCTGCGTAAGAACGTCGAGCCGTATGAGGAACTGGGTCTTGCAGAAGATAAATTTACTGACGACCAGCTCATCGACTTTATGCTACAGCATCCGATTCTGATCAACCGTCCGATCGTAGTGACGCCACTGGGAACTAAACTTTGCCGTCCTTCAGAGGTTGTTCTCGATATCCTTCCAGATGCCCAGAAAGCGGCTTTCACCAAGGAAGACGGTGAAAAAGTCGTTGATGATTCAGGTAAAAGACTGAAATAAAGACGAAGGGGGCATTTGCCCCCTTCATTATTACTTCGCCATTTCTTCCAGCAGGTCAATACCAACCGGCTCTTCGCTCTGTAGCGCTGTTAATGCAATACGCTTTGCATACTGCTCTTCCACATCAGAGATGAGAGGCAGCTCGCGGTTCGCCCTGATCTTCAGGAAAGGCGAAGACGGTTGAGCAGCTGCCAGGCTGTTATTAACGACCCATGCCCACGGCTCGATGCCAGCTCGGCGTAGATCCTGCTGCAGGTTAGCGGCTTCCAGTACAGGTGTCGTTTCGGCAAGCGTCACGATAATCACCTTCGTCTTCTCCGGGTCTGCTGCTTTTTCGCTATCACCTGTCTTCGATGTCAGAAAGCGAGAGAATTCGGCTTCATGCTGTCGCCAGAACACACTCATGCAATTGTTGAATGCCTTTACATCACTCATGTTCGTCCTCAAATTTTGCTCAGATTAACCCGGCTCTCATCTTCCAGAATTTTATAAACAGTGGAACGGGCAATACTGAGCCGGCGGGCAATATCTGTTGCACCAGTTCCCTGCTGATGAAGTGCCAGTACACTATTTCTGTCGATGATGCGCTTTCGGCCAAACCGGATACCTTTCAGCCTGGCCTCCTGCCGTCCTTCGTTCGTACGCTCCAGAATCCTCCTGCGTTCGGCCTGGGCTACAGCTGAAAGAATGGTCACAACCATTTTCCCCATTTCACCGTCGGTGCTGATCCCGTCGTCTATGAATCGGACCGCGACTCCCTGAGCGTCGAATTCTTTTATCAGTTGGATCATATCGGCAGTGTCGCGGCCAAGCCGGTCGAGTTTCTTCACCAGGATGACGTCACCTTCCTCCACCTTCATTCGCAGCAGATCCAGTCCTTTCCTGTCGGTAGAACTGCCGGATGCTTTGTCGGTAAATATGCGACTGGCTTTCACCCCCGCCTCTTTAAGCCCCTTGATCTGAATATCGAGGGACTGCTGGCTTGTTGATACCCGTGCGTAACCAAAAAGTCGCATAAAAATGTATCCTAAATCAAATATCGGACAGTGGGTGTCTGTTATAACAAAAAATCGATTTAATAGACACCTAGACAACACCATTTTAGTGTGTCCGAGAATTTATAACATTTCGGACGGTTGCAAAAATGTTACTAAATGCCCGTCAGGCAGGGAGGCCGATATGCCCGTTGACTTTCTGACCACTGAGCAGACTGAAAGCTATGGCAGATTCACCGGTGAACCGGATGAGCTTCAGCTGGCACGATATTTTCATCTTGATGAAGCAGACAAGGAATTTATCGGAAAAAGCAGAGGTGATCACAACCGTCTGGGCATTGCCCTGCAAATTGGATGTGTCCGTTTTCTGGGCACCTTCCTCACCGATATGAATCATATTCCTTCCGGCGTCCGGCATTTTACCGCCAGACAGCTCGGGATTCGTGATATCACCGTTCTTGCAGAATACGGTCAGAGGGAAAATACCCGCCGTGAGCATGCAGCGCTGATACGTCAGCACTATCAGTATCGTGAATTTGCCTGGCCCTGGACATTTCGCCTTACCCGTCTTTTATATACCCGGAGCTGGATAAGCAACGAACGTCCTGGCCTGCTTTTCGATCTGGCGACAGGGTGGCTTATGCAACATCGTATTATTCTCCCCGGAGCCACTACGCTGACCCGGTTGATTTCAGAGGTAAGGGAAAAGGCGACGTTGCGCCTGTGGAACAAACTGGCACTGATACCGTCAGCCGAACAACGTTCACAGCTGGAGATGCTGCTGGGGCCAACTGATTGCAGCCGCCTGTCTTTACTGGAATCACTGAAAAAAGGCCCTGTGACCATCAGTGGTCCGGCGTTTAATGAAGCAATTGAACGCTGGAAAACTCTGAACGATTTTGGCTTGCATGCTGACAACCTGAGTACACTCCCGGCTGTGCGCCTGAAAAATCTCGCACGTTATGCTGGTATGACTTCGGTGTTCAATATTGCCAGGATGTCACCGCAGAAAAGGATGGCGGTTCTGGTTGCCTTTGTCCTTGCATGGGAAACGCTGGCGTTGGATGATGCACTGGACGTTCTGGACGCCATGCTGGCCGTTATCATCCGTGACGCCAGAAAGATTGGGCAGAAAAAACGGCTCCGCTCGCTGAAGGATCTGGATAAATCTGCATTGGCGCTCGCCAGCGCATGTTCGTACCTGCTGAAAGAAGAAACACCGGACGAATCGATTCGTGCTGAGGTGTTCAGCTACATCCCCAGGCAAAAGCTGGCTGAAATCATCACGCTTGTCCGTGAAATTGCCCGGCCCTCAGACGATAATTTTCATGAAGAAATGGTGGAGCAGTACGGGCGCGTTCGTCGTTTCCTGCCCCATCTGCTGAATACCGTTAAATTTTCATCCGCACCTGCCGGGGTTACCACTCTGAATGCCTGTGACTACCTCAGCCGGGAGTTCAGCTCACGGCGGCAGTTTTTTGACGACGCACCAACGGAAATTATCAGTCGGTCATGGAAACGGCTGGTGATTAACAAGGAAAAACATATCACCCGCAGGGGATACACGCTCTGCTTTCTCAGTAAACTGCAGGATAGTCTGAGGCGGAGGGATGTCTACGTTACCGGCAGTAACCGGTGGGGAGATCCCCGAGCAAGATTACTACAGGGTGCTGACTGGCAGGCAAACCGGATTAAGGTTTATCGTTCTCTGGGACACCCGACAGACCCGCAGGAAGCAATAAAATCTCTGGGTCATCAGCTTGATAGTCGTTACAGACAGGTTGCTGCACGTCTTGGCGAAAATGAGGCTGTCGAACTCGATGTTTCTGGCCCGAAGCCCCGGTTGACAATTTCTCCCCTCGCCAGTCTTGATGAGCCGGACAGTCTGAAACGACTGAGCAAAATGATCAGTGATCTGCTCCCTCCGGTGGATTTAACGGAGTTGCTGCTCGAAATTAACGCCCATACCGGATTTGCTGATGAGTTTTTCCATGCTAGTGAAGCCAGTGCCAGAGTTGATGATCTGCCCGTCAGCATCAGCGCCGTGCTGATGGCTGAAGCCTGCAATATCGGTCTGGAACCACTGATCAGATCAAATGTTCCTGCACTGACCCGACACCGGCTGAACTGGACAAAAGCGAACTATCTGCGGGCTGAAACTATCACCAGCGCTAATGCCAGACTGGTTGATTTTCAGGCAACGCTGCCACTGGCACAGATATGGGGTGGCGGAGAAGTGGCATCTGCAGATGGAATGCGCTTTGTTACGCCAGTCAGAACAATCAATGCCGGACCGAACCGCAAATACTTTGGTAATAACAGAGGGATCACCTGGTACAACTTTGTGTCCGATCAGTATTCCGGCTTTCATGGCATCGTTATACCGGGGACGCTGAGGGACTCTATCTTTGTGCTGGAAGGCCTTCTGGAACAGGAGACCGGGCTGAATCCAACCGAAATTATGACCGATACAGCAGGTACCAGCGAACTTGTCTTTGGCCTTTTCTGGCTGCTGGGATACCAGTTTTCTCCACGCCTGGCTGATGCCGGTGCTTCGGTTTTCTGGCGAATGGGCCATGATGCCAACTATGGCGTGCTGAATGATATTGCCAGAGGGCAATCAGATCCCCGAAAAATAGTCCTTCAGTGGGACGAAATGATCCGGACCGCTGGCTCCCTGAAACTGGGCAAAGTACAGGCTTCAGTGCTGGTCCGTTCATTGCTGAAAAGTGAACGTCCTTCCGGACTGACTCAGGCAATCATTGAAGTGGGGCGCATCAACAAAACGCTGTATCTGCTTAATTATATTGATGATGAAGATTACCGCCGGCGCATTCTGACCCAGCTTAATCGGGGAGAAAGCCGCCATGCCGTTGCCAGAGCCATCTGTCACGGTCAAAAAGGTGAGATAAGAAAACGATATACCGACGGTCAGGAAGATCAACTGGGCGCACTGGGGCTGGTCACTAACGCCGTCGTGTTATGGAACACTATGTATATGCAGGCAGCCCTGGATCATCTCCGGGCGCAAGGTGAAACACTGAATGATGAAGATATCGCACGCCTCTCCCCGCTTTGCCACGGACATATCAATATGCTCGGCCATTATTCCTTCACGCTGGCAGAACTGGTGACCAAAGGACATCTGAGACCATTAAAAGAGGCGTCAGAGGTAGAAAACGTTGCTTAACGTGAGTTTTCGTTCCACTGAGCGTCAGACCCCTATTAAGGGCATTTACTTCTTTTTTTGCATCCTGATTATGACCTACTTCAGTGTGTTTCCATATTGTCGTAGGTGTCATGCCATCCTTTACTTCTGAAAGAAATCGTTTAATTCTAGGTACATTTCCACCTGACTCTCCAAACCAAACTCTATTGTCGGCTATTAGTTTTTCCATGTTAGCTTTAGAAGTGTACCAACACCTTCCTTTTGTAGGGGATACATACTTTCCACTAGGTGTCTTTATTGGGTAGTCATAGTCTTTTGAATAAGTTTTTACAGTCATATTATCTGACTGCCATGGTCCTCTAGGGTCGTTATCTATATTCTTATATCTGGCATCCATCTCCGCACTGCGGGGTAATAGATTAGGACGCCATAGATTTTTTTCTTTAGCGTAAACCAAAATATGGTCGTGGTTATCGGAAAACCATTTGGCATCATTTTGTGGGGCGAATTTTTTCTCCCAGATCACATTACATACAAAATTTATTTCTTGAAATACTGAGTCGCAAAGTACCTTTAAATAATGTGATTCTGAGTCATCACAACTTATAAATATAGATCCATCAATAGATAATAGTTCTTTTGAGATCTCAAGCCTGTTTTTTATAAAAGTAAGCCATGTTGCTCTGTTGAATTTATCATTATATTTGAAGCTGTCAGATCCAGTATTGTAAGGTGGGTCTATGTAAATTAACTTCACCTTACCGCTGTATCTTTTTTTTATGGAGTGTAACGCAATAAGGTTATTCCCTTTAATTATCATGTTGTTATTTTCTTCGAAATTAACAACGTTCTCACATATTTCATTGTTACTGTGTTTGATGATGTTTGTCAGTACTTTTGGTGATGTTAAATTATCTACTTCATCACGTGCAATTACCTCATTGTAATATATTTCGTCTTTTCCATGATCTTCTTTTGTCATTCCACCTTCAAGCACGCAATCCTTAAAAGGAAAATCCAGCACCACGTCAGAGTTGTAATCGAGATATTTTCCATTACTGGTTAAGCCAACTTTATTACGGTATTTAGTAAAGCTATTAGCCCAGTATTCCTTATACTTTAATAAGCTACATAGCTTATCAAAATCGAAAATTAAAATGCCGTCAATATCTGAACCGTAGACAGAACGTATTTTTTCATTAGCGACCAGTGCCTTGATGATTTCTGGCTGTTTTTGACTAATGGCATCACTCACCATTGAACGGTGTAATTCCTCTCCGTTCCAGAATTGCGGAAACGCTTTTAAAACCTTGTTCAGTTCTTTGATTAATTCGGTCTGCATGTCATGGCCTTATGACTGTTAGAGATTGAAATGATTGTAAGGTATCGCGTCCGATGCTGTAACCTGACAACGATAACACTGGGGGTGTAAGCCGGAATCCCAGAAATTTCCGTCGGAAAACATCATCCGAGAGATTTTCGAGTGTTTTGCTATCCGATATGGTTTGTCGTGCATGTTTTGGCAGCTCAATCGGGCCGTTTGGGGCTTTGCAGCGTTGTTGCCGGAAATCAACTGTTTACCGACAACCCTCGCCAGTCCTGGCTTTGCTGGCCAGACGGAAAAATCTGGGGTTTGGGCTTACAACCCCGAAATGCGAGTTTCGCGATCGGATCCTCGATCACTTCGCGCGACGGGACTTGCTCATGCGACCTCGCTTTCGATCAGATCGCGAGGACTGGGTGCAACGGGTCGTCGCTGACGGCCACGCCATATGCATTCTTCCGGAACGATCGCCGACCGTGCAAGGCCTCGTCACTCGGCCGATCGACGGATTTGTCTTGGAGCGCGAAGTCGTGATCGCGACAGTATCCGGCTCCACGGCAACGGTCGAGATACGGAACATCGCGCAGCTGGCAGCCCGGTATGAGTGGAACTGAATCACGACGTGAAGAGCTTCGGCGCTATGGAAACTATACGCGCAGCGTATTGGATAAATCTGGGGCGCATGCTATAGTCGGCGCAATGACTGCAAAGATAAATGACAGTGTGTCGAGCTCTCTAGATTAATTATTGGAGACTATCATGAAGTTTGAGAAGTCACAGGCAGCAGTTGACCGCCTGACCCCCGAGCAACGCCGGATTACCCAGGATTCGGGGACCGAAAGGCCCTTCACGGGTGAGCACAACGACAACAAGGAGCCTGGCATCTACGTCGACATAGTGTCGGGAGAGCCGCTGTTCGCTTCAACGGACAAGTTCGATTCGGGTACTGGCTGGCCCAGCTTCACCAAGCCGATCGTTCCGGCAAACGTGAACGAGGTGCGGGACAGTGCACACGGCATGGTCCGGACGGAGGTCAGGTCGGTACACGCCGACAGCCATCTGGGCCACGTTTTCCCGGACGGTCCTTCCGACCGCGGCGGTCTGCGCTACTGCATCAACTCTGCGTCCCTTCGCTTCATCCCGCGCGACGAGATGGAGTCCGAGGGATACGGTGAATATCTCGATCAAGTAGAGGAGGCTTAACATGCATCAGCGCGCTGTTCTCGCAGGAGGATGTTTCTGGGGCATGCAGGATCTGATCCGCAAGCGGCCCGGCATCATCTCGACCCGTGTGGGTTACACGGGCGGCGATATTCCGAACGCCACGTATCGTAATCACGGCACGCATGCCGAGGGGATCGAGATTGTCTTCGACCCGACAGTGACGAGCTACCGGCACATCCTGGAATTCTTCTTCCAGATCCACGATCCGACGACGCTGAACCGCCAGGGCAATGATCGTGGGCTCTCCTACCGGTCGGGCATCTATTATGTCGACGAGGAGCAGAAGCGCGTCGCCGAGGATACGATCGCCGATGTGGATGCCTCGGGGCTGTGGGATGGCAAAGTGGTGACCGAGGTCCAGCCGGTCGGCGAGTTCTGGGAGGCCGAGCCCGATCACCAGGATTATCTGGAGAAGCGGCCGGGCGGCTACACCTGCCACTTCGTCCGTCCCGACTGGGTTCTTCCAAAGCGGCATGAGGCCGGCGATGTGAGCCCTGCGGCCGGGGCTGCAGCGGAATAGGCTTCGCTGCCGTTAGTGCCGCGCCGATCCGGTTCGCAACCTCCGACGACCGCGTCAATCGACGCGGTCGTCGAACCCGGCCTTGAAGCAGATCATTCCATTCAGCCGCCGTCGCAGTGCCAGGATCCAGATATGACAGACCTCTCCTCCTTTCCCATCACGCAGCGCTGGCCAGCATCTTATCCGGATCGCTTGCAACTATACGCGGCCCCCACGCCCAACGGCGTCAAGGTCTCGATGATGCTGGAGGAGACTGGCCTGCCGTATGAGCCCCACTTCGTCGACATCTCGAACAACGAGTCGAAGGATCCAGCGTTCGTGTCGTTGAATCCCAACGGCCGCATACCCGCGATCATCGATCCGGCTGGCCCTGACGGCCAGCCCATTGGCATATGGGAAACCGGTGCGATCCTCATCTATCTGGCCGACAAGACGGGGCAGCTCATCTCAACAACACCCGCCCAGCGGTACGAGACTCTGGCCTGGGTGTTCTTTCAGGTGTCGGGCGTTGGGCCGACCTTCGGACAGCTAGGCTTTTTCCTGCGATTTGCCGGCAAGGACTATGAGGACAAGCGACCTCGGCAGCGCTTTGTTGATGAATCCAGGCGTCTTCTCGGGGTCCTGGATCACCGGCTGGAGGGCCGCGAATGGATTGTCGATGATTACTCGATCGCGGACATTGCGACGTTTGGCTGGGTGAATGCGCTGGTCGAATTCTACGCAGCGGGCGACATCCTCGGCCTAAGCAGCTATTCGAACGTGCAGGCATGGCTCGAACGCGGGCTGGCGCGACCGGCTGTACAGCGTGGCCTGCGAATTCCTGCGAGGCCTGCATGACCATTATCGCCGCATATTATTACAACGAAGGTAAGCGAGTCCGTGAAATCAGGCTCGATGAGCACGTCGAACTAAACGAGAATCGCTCGGGCTTCTGCTGGATCGCGCTTAGCGAGCCCACCGCAGACGAACTCAGCGCGATCCAGACGACGTATAACCTCCATCCTTTGGCGATCGACAACGCCATGCACCCGCTGTGCCCGCCCAAGCTCGAGGTCTACAACGATGAGTTGTACGTCGTCGCCCAGACCGCCGAGCTGGTCGGCGACCGGATCAGCTACGGCAAGATGGCGATCTTCACCGGTCACAATCACCTTATCACCGTGCGGCACGGCAATGCCGGAGCGCTGGGCAAACTTCGGGAGCAACTCGAGGCATCGCCGACGCAGTTCGGCAAGGGTGTCGACTATGTGCTGCACGCGATCTTGCACCGAGTGGTCGACCAGTATCTGCCCATCTTCGAAATGATCGAGGACGACGTCCTGGCGATGGAGCGACGGTCGCTGCACGATTTCCTCGGGCCAGAAGAGGTGGCGCGAATCTTCGAACTAAGGTCCGAACTCACGCGGTTCCAGCGCACGCTCGGGGCTATGGCCGAGCTGGTGCGAAAGCTCGTTCGCGGCCACTTTCCCTGCATCAGCGCCGAAATGACACCATATTTCCACGACGTCGCGGACCATGTCCACCGCGTGCAGTCCATGGTCGACGGCCTCCTGCTTGTCCTGTCCACGGTCTTCGAGGCCAGCAGCCTTCTGGAAGCGCAAAGGATCGGTGTGGTCACTCGCCAGCTCGCGGCCTGGGCGGCGATCTTGACGGTCCCGACGGCGATCGCCGGAATATATGGCATGAACTTCAAGCACATGCCGGAACTGGACACGCCATATGGCTACTTCGTCGTGCTCGGAGTGATAGCGGTGTTCTGCCTTCTCCTGTTCATGCGCTTCAAGAAGGCCAAGTGGCTATGAGTAACGCACTTCGCGAGCTTCTCCGTCCGCCGAGTCACAGCGCGCTTTGTGCGCGAGCGTGTCCAATCCAGTTCAAGATGAAGGTGCTTCCATGACCTCCCAGGTGACCGACGTTCTAGAAGCAGTCCAGTCATTCATCGCCAACGGCTATGACCGCGAATACCGCGTCAAGGACGGCAATCTCGTCGATCTCGAACTAGGGTCAACCCTCGATGCATGCAGCATTCGCGTCGATGCGGCGTTGCGCCTCGAGAGCGGGGACGACGGCGAAGATGCCTCCAACATCTACGCGATCACCGATCCGGCGACAGAGCATAAAGGCCTGTTGATCGACGCCTTCGACGTGTTCCACGAAATCTGCCCCCGCGACTTGTCCGAGCGCCTTGTGGAGCATCGGGAAACAGCACCGGCAGGTGACCAGGACGCGCCGAGCAAGCACGGACTACGGAAAGTCTACAAGAGCGAGTTTCACAGCGATCCCGAGCGTTACGTTCTGCGCGAGGGCTTTCCAGACTTCCCGCCATGCCCTTTCGGCCAATCCTTCAGCATCCTCGGCTTCGATACCGCCGAGCAGGAATATGTCTGGCTCGTCACGAGCATCATTCGAGATCCTCGGCTGATCAGGGTTCCATACCAGGGCGAAGACGTCATCAGCGACGAATAGCGGTGTCGCTTAGCCGGAAAGGCTGGCCATCCTGGCCCACACATCTGCAGGCTGAACTTTAAGAACATCGAAAATTAGGAGGTGATTATGGACTGGAACAAGGACCACATACGAGAAACTATGCTCTTGCTGGAGACAGCAGCGTTGCACAGCGCTCGCGAAAACTACCTGGACTATGTCTCTACCGCTCGGCTCGATCGGAGCGAACCGATCGAAAACGACGAACTAGCTCAGGCCGAGGTCGCGAGCGACTTCGCTGAAGCGCTCGATGACACGCTCCATGACTACGCCAATAAACTCGAAAAGCTCAGGACGATCGATTTCGGCCCCAAGTTGGCCGTCAACGAAGGCGCTGTCGTCAAGCTGTCCGGCCGCCACTTTGTGATCGCGGTGTCAACGAGCAAGTTTACCTGTCAGGGGCGTGAGCTCATGGGCATTTCCACGATGGCGCCGATCTTCGAAGCGATCGAGGGTGCCCGAGCCGGGGAGACCGTGCAGTTCAACGGCCGGGACCTCACCGTAGAAGACGTGGAATAAAGCCCTCCACCGCAGCCGGCGCGCTAGTGCCGAACGCCCTGCATCTCTTTCTGCATGCATACGGTCACTTGCAGCCGCATTGACCTGGCTCATCAAAGGCAAACTCATGACAACACCTTCATTCTTCATCACCCCCGGATACGGGACGCGCCTGCATGACGCGCTTCATTATTCTCAGGCAATGCGCATTGGTGACCGCGTGGAGATCTCCGGACAGGGCGGATGGAACGACGATCTCGTCATTCCGGAGTCGATTGAGGAAGAGATCGAGCAGGCGTTCAAGAACGTGGAACGGACGCTCGCGACCGCCGGAGCACGCTGGCCGCATGTGGTCCACGTCAATTCCTATCACGTCGGTGGATTCCCTCCCGTGATCAACGAAACAATGGCCAAGCTGTATCGCCACTACATGCCCGACCGCGCTCCAATCTGGACGCAGTTGGGAATCGAAGCGCTGGGGCTTCCAACCATGCGTATCGAAATTCGCGTAACAGCTATCATCGCCTGACCCCGCGGTTCGTGCAGGCGCCGTGCCGCGCTAATCCCGCACGCCCTGCGCCCGCTTCTCCATGCATATCATCGTATCGAGAGATCCGGTTATCATCGGCGTGCTCGGAGAACGGGGGGCCGCCTTGGCCTGGTTGGCGCGCCTCGGCTGCCTGCGGGCGATGGCCAGCACTGCCAGGAGCGTGAGCAACGCCGCCGCATAAAGGAACAGGCCGCCAGGGCCGACGATATTCATTGCAGCTGCTCCTATTAGGGGGCCAGCGGCTGTCCCGATCCCGTTGAGCAACAGAAGCCCGCGCGCGGTGCCGAGTAGCCGACCGGCCGGAAGATCGTCGTTTGCGACGGCGAGACACAACGAATAAATCGGGATGCCAAAGCCGCCGAACAGCGCACCTGCCGCAAGGAGCAGCGGCAGAGGCGCTTCCACCGCCAACGCTACGCCGATGGCAGACGCTGCGGACGCCAGCGCCGCACCGGCGATGACAAGATTCCGGGGCACTCGATCCGAAAGCCAACCGAGTGGCCAATGGAAGGCGAGCGTTCCACCAAGAACCGCAGCCATGAAGGCGGAGATACCGCCCACATCGAGGCCGATGCTCTGGGCAAAGTTCGCGCCCATGCCCCAGAAACCACCGATAGCCAGGCCGGCCAGGAAAGCGCCAGCCGCAGCGAGAGGTGATACGAGGACGAGGTCCCTGAATGCGACCCATTCCTGTTCCACCTGGGCCGGCGGATGACTGGGCAGCAAGGTGATCGGAACCACCGCCGCTGATATCAGCAGCGACACGATGAGGAACAATGTCACGTCGGCGGGCGGTGCGATGTTGAGTAACGCCTGCCCGATTGCCCATGAGCCCATAGAGACAACTCCGAATATCGACAGGAGCTGCCCGCGTGTGGATGGCAATGCGTGGGCGTTGAGCCAACTCTCCGTTGCGAGGATCATGCCCGCGTAGGCGAAGCCGGTAATCAGGCGAAGCGGCATCCAGGCGATCGGCTCCACGAACGCCACATGGAGAAGGGCGGTCATCGAGGCAATGGCCGCGAAGCCGGCGAAGGTTCTGACATGTCCCACGGAGACGATGATCGGTGGCAACACGAGCGCGCCGATCGTGAAACCCGCGAAATAGGGGGGTGTAAGCCGGAATCCCAGAAATTTCCGTCGGAAAACATCATCCGAGAGATTTTCGAGTGTTTTGCTATCCGATATGGTTTGTCGTGCATGTTTTGGCAGCTCAATCGGGCCGTTTGGGGCTTTGCAGCGTTGTTGCCGGAAATCAACTGTTTACCGACAACCCTCGCCAGTCCTGGCTTTGCTGGCCAGACGGAAAAATCTGGGGTTTGGGCTTACAACCCCAACACTGGGTACAGTTGCGGAAAAATGCATCCAAACAGGTAGTATTTAACATAAGGTTCATTATGCGCACTTAGATTGTAATGGCTCAATAGTAATGTCCGCCTGTGGCTCAATTCAGATGTCCGCGCTATGGTAAGCTTCACTGGTCCGTTTAAACTACCGGGAGGCATATCATGAGCGCAGAAAGCTCAGGAGTGTTTACTTTGAAAGAGATCAACCGGATCAAGATTATACAGGACGTCATTGAACGTCGCATCACAACGCGCCGTGCGGCCGAGCACCTCGGTATCAGCGACAGGCAATGCCGCAGACTTCTTGCCCGTTACCGTGAAGGCGGACCGCTTGGTATGGCCAGCAGACGATGTGGCATGCGTGGTAACCGCCAGTTGCCACCCGGGCTCGCAGATCAGGCTCTGGAACTGATCAAGACGCGTTATGCTGATTTCGGTCCGACTCTGGCGCGTGAAAAGCTCGAAGAACTCCACGGACTGTTTCTTGGCAAAGAAACTGTCCGGCGCATCATGGTGCGGGCTGGCTTATGGGTTCCCCGTAAACAACGTGCCGCAAGGATCCCTCAACCACGGTACCGGCGTCCGTGTACTGGTGAGCTGATACAAATAGATGGCTGTGATCACGACTGGTTTGAAGGCCGTGGCCCGGCCTGCACCGCGCTGGTCTATGTTGATGATGCAACCAGCAAACTGATGGAACTGTTGTTTGTTAAATCGGAGTCCACGTTTTCTTACTTCGAAGCCACGCGGCGCTATATCGATAAGCATGGTAAACCGCTGGCACTGTACAGCGATAAAGCCGGTGTTTTTCGTGTTAACAATAAACACGCCACAGGCGGAGACGGGCATACTCAGTTTGGGCGAGCCATGCATGAACTGAACATCCAGACTATCTGTGCAGAAACCAGTCCCGCCAAAGGGCGTGTAGAACGAGCTCACCTCACTTTACAGGATCGTCTGGTCAAAGAGCTGCGGTTACAGGGCATTTGTTCAATGGAGGCTGCAAATGACTTCGCTGAGGCCTATATGGCTGACTATAACCGCCGTTTTGGCAAAGTACCGCGACATGATTTTGACGTACACCGTGCTGTAGAACATGATGAGGACCTGGGGCTTATTTTCACTGTTCGTGAAAAACGTAAAGTCTCAAAATCGTTGACGATACAATATGATAAAATGTTGTACCTGATTGAAGACAGCGAACTGAGTCGCCGTGCAATAGGTAAATATATCGATGTGTATCACTATCCTGATGGCAGAAAAGAGCTGCGCCTGAACGGTACGCTACTTCCCTACTCTACCTACGACCGACTGTCAGAAATCGACCAGGGCGCGATTGTCGATAACAAGCGTCTTGGCCGAACCCTGGAGTTTATCAGTCTGGTGCAGAGCAAGCGGGATAACACGCGCTCTCAGTCAATTCCCGCTGGAGATGGCCCTTCCCGACGACGGCCAAAGCAGGAAGGGAAGAAATCCCAGCGCTCACTGGATAATGATGACATGCTCGAAGCACTCAAACAGCTTCAGTCACGTTCAGAGGACATTTTTGGTAAAAGAGCCCGCTGATGGTACTCACTGGCCGGACAGTGGTTGCTCACCAGTTGATATTGTCCGGCCAGACCCATGATGTATTATTCATTTCGTTCAGCATCTTTATGTCCTGCTTTTCACGGGCATACTTACCCCATAATGAATGAAAAGAACGAACAATACTGATTAACTGCTTTTTTCTTTGCTCCGGAGATAGGCTGATAAAATAGCAGCACCTGCTGTCAATATTATCCTCAATGAAATTAAAATCAGAGTCTGATGCATATTTTACTGTTAGCATAATATCATTCGACGTTGTTCTCTCAGACTCTGTTAATGCTGATTCTATCAGGTATTCAAAGGCATACATGACAGACAGCTGGTTTTTGTCTGTCTGAATATAACCCATTGAGTTTCTGAGTATTGAGGACTGTACCAGGACCAGAGGCCATAAAAGCTCAACACCATAAAGCTTATATGTATCATGTTGATCATACTGATGTTGCTCAACACGACGATTACCTTCCCGTGCTTTACGAATATCATAGGCAAGGGATAACATAAATCCGTCTTTAACTTTAATCAGTGGGCTTTCATCCACGATGTAATGAATGAGTTCATGTAATTCATTCAGGGCTTCTGAATCTCCCCACAGTATAAAACCTGCATTGTTCGGCGTTAACTCGTATCGAAGCATGGGCTCAATCATCCTGTTGTTTCAGTCGGAGGAAAGTCTATCAGTAAAGAGAATGAGAGATCAAAGTGGTCATTTTAATTGAGCTGGATAACGGACATTTCAATTGAGCCTTGACATAGATTGTTAGAACCATTTAGTAATGTCACTTTTTATCCAGATAGAAACGTCACCTTAGAGTAAGCTAAACTGAATGCAATTCTAAGGGGCTCAACGCATGTTGGTGACCATGTCAGATAAAGAGATCCACCGCCTACCGGTGATACAGGCAGTTTGTGAAAAGCGTCTACGCCGTCGTGATGCAGCATCACAGCTTGGCATTTCAGAACGTCAGGCGCAACGACTTATCAATCGTTACCGAGTTTCTGGTGCTGAAGGACTTGTCAGCCGCAAACGCGGCCAGCCCAGCAACCGCCGGTTGACCGAATCTCTCAAACTACGAGTACTCACGCTGATACGTGAAAACTACAGTGACTTTGGGCCCACACTGGCCGCAGAAAAACTCAGAGAGCGCCATAATATCCGGCTTTCAATCGAGACCGTCCGCAACTGGATGACGTCTGACGGACTCTGGGTCCCGCATGCTCGCCGTAAGTCACGGGTTTATCAACCCCGACATCGGCGTGATTGTCTGGGTGAACTTATCCAGATCGACGGCTCCCACCATGACTGGTTTGAAGGCCGTGCGCCAAAATGCTGCCTGCTGGTCTTTATCGATGATGCCACCGGGCGTCTGATGCATTTGCGGTTCAGCGAGTCAGAAACAGCCTTTGACTACATGCTGGCAACCCGGGAATACATCGAGCAGCATGGGAAGCCGGTATCGCTGTACAGTGACAAACACGCAATATTTCGCGTCAGTGGTCCGGAGAAACGCAATACCACCGTTACCCAGTTCGGACGTGTGCTTTATGACCTGGCAATCGAGCTTATTTGTGCCAACAGCTCTGAAGCTAAAGGCCGCGTGGAACGTGCGAATCAGACACTTCAGGATCGGCTGATCAAAGAAATGCGTCTGGAAGGTATAACCGGCATTGAGGCCGCAAATGCCTGGCTTGCCACTTTCATCGCTGACTTTAACAGCCGGTTTTCACGACCGGCTAAGTTCCCCAAAGATTTGCATCGTCCGGTGCAGGAAAGCCCCGATGAATTAAGAGACATCTTTGCCTGGCATGATGTTCGTACCGTGTCGAAATCACTGACCTTCCAGTACGATAAGATCCTTTATCTCATGGACACCACAGAAGAAAATAGCCGTCTTGCCGGTGAAAAAATTAAAGTACTGGATTATCCCGATGGCACCCTCGCCTTCCTCTATGGGCACCGGAGCCTTAAGTGCCAGGCATTTGATAAGCTGGCCTGTGTCGACCAGGGGCAGATTGTTGATAACAAACGTCTCGGGACTGTACTCCGACTGGCTCAGGTAAAACAGGATGAGCGGGAAAGCGAAGGCAAACGGGAACGAAGCAAAAAATCGCCCAGCCGTAAGGCTCAGGTGCGCATCCAGGAACAGCTCCGGGCTATCAATCCCGTTCTGGCAGACCCGAGCTTGTTTGTGGCAAGTTCAAAGCGATAGAATCGACCATCAGTGCTGCAAAGTACCGGAACAGTGAGTCCCCAAAAGGATACTTGAGATGATTAAATTCCCGACTACAAAGCGCGTTGATTTGTATAAAACTGCTGTCAGCTCTGAGCAATTACATCTAGATCTGGTTGCGGCTCAGGAGTTCATGTTCGATGCCTGGGAAAATGATGACCTGGAAGTTGTGCTGAAACTCATCAGAAAAGCTATCAAGAAATCCCCGCTCTGTGCTGACGCATACTCATTCTACTGCGAGATATCTCAAGAACCTCCTGAGTCAAAAATCGGGAAGCTGGAGACTGCTTTGTACGCAGCCAGCATTGCACTTGGCGAGGATTTTCAGGAGTTCGCAGGACGTTTCTGGGGATTTGTCGAAACACGTCCATATATGAGAGCAAAAGCAGCTTTGGCTGAGGCCTTATGGGAGTCTGGTAATTTTTATCCGGCTATGGCTCATAGCCGCGAAATGCTGAAGCTCAACCCGAACGATAACCAGGGGATTCGTCATTTATTAGCGAACTATTACCTTGAGCTTGAAATGGTGGATGATCTGGCCTTGCTACTGGACGATTATCCTGGGGATATGCGTTCGTTTTTTCAGTATACACGCGCCCTACTCGCCTACCGACAGTCATCCCCGGATGCCGATGATATCGCTAAAGCTGCGATTGATTCTAATAGACACATCCCCGGCTTGTTATCGAAGTGCAGATTACAGATCAAGTCTAACAGTGGATATATCACGTTAGGTGGAATGGATGAAGCCATTTATTATGTGAATCATAATATAAAGCCTTGGATTCGCACCTCTGGCGCAATTGATTGGATTGTAAATAATTCATTAAGTAAAATATAAGGATTTAGTTTTAATGTTTAATCTAATTATGGGCGGAGAACCTGACTATTTTGAACATTGGCCCATGTATGAACGGGTTAGTGGGAGTTGTGATTTTCCTATATCACGTATGTTAGAAGGCACCTCTGATGACATCCGGTTGAAGTTAACGCCTTTGAATGATAAAGCATTATCTTATATTGAGAAATTACCTACGCTTTTTATGTCAGAACTTTATTCCCGAGACAATGTTGAATACATTACTTTGCGACTTGGTGTAATTTCAAATCTACGAACAGTTAACAAAAATGTTGAGTTTGATTTCAGAATCACTCACTCACAAGATGATGTCGTAGTGATAAACAAAGAGTTATATCAAACAGCTTTAGAATTAGGTGCATATGGGCTGAAACGGACTCACTGGGGAATAAAAGCACGTGATTTAAATCAAACATTAGCACTTCTAAATATAACGACAAGAAGTACACCACTTCCTCCTACTGAAGCACTTCCTGATGAAGTTGATAACTACCCAATAATAGATAATGTTCAAAGTTTCATGGCGCGTGTTTTAGAACAAGATCATGAAGAAGATGCAGAAATATTTTATCGTGGACATTCTGATGTATCTTACGAGTTGGCTCCATCAGTTTTCAGGAAAAACAAAAAAGGTAACTTCAAGCATTTGCACAGTGAATCAAATTTAGTCCGTGAAGCCCTAACAGCAAGGCCAACTGAGTTTGTTGATGATAAAACAATGCTAGACAAGTTAGTAAGGATGCAACACTACGGACTACCAACTCGTTTGTTGGATATAACATCAAATCCACTAATCGCTCTGTATTTCGCTTGTTGCGACATTAGTAATAATGAAAATACAAATGAGGTTGATGGACATGTTATTATTTTCAAAACAAAAAGGGATCGTATAAAATTCTTTGACTCTGATACAGTAAGTTGCATATCAAATATATCAATGCTAAGTCAAACACTGAAAGATCAGCTGGATTGTAAAATGGACAAGGAGGCTTTCAATAAAACTGAAGCTTGTCAAAAACTCATACATTACATTAAAGATGAAAAACCTTATTTTAAAGATGTAATTATACCATCAGATTTGGAAAGGTTAATTTTCGTTAAAGGAAGAAATAATAATGAAAGGATGTCATCACAGTCAGGTGCATTCTTATTATTTGGGAATAATGCTGTTTATCCCGATTTAGTTTCAAACCCTGATGATGCTATGCAAGAGTTTAAAGTAGAAAAAATAGTGATCAGAAACAAAGCTAGAATACTTAAGGAACTCGCAAGGTTAAACATTACAGATGCGACAGTTTATCAAGGCATGGAAAGGACAATGAAACTAATTGCGGCCAAATTTTCCGCAGGAGATTGATCTTCATGTGGTTTTTTGACACACTAGCCTGTCGCTACTGGCATTGGTCCCTTGTATGCTAAGCATATGAACTCTGGTGTGTGTTGGACAGGAGCAATTAACCAGTCGTATAGTAAAATTTGAATGTAAAAATATAAAACAAGGAGTTGAGAATGAACCCCATTACTTTGAGTGAAATGAGTGATGAAGATGAAGAGGTAAAAATCATTTCTTCATATGAACCTCAAGATGATGAGATTGCGATCGTTTTTGATAGTTCAAAAATTACTGGAGGTAATGCACTGGATTTTTTCCAGTTCACCAAGCAATCACATTCTAATGTTAAAGTGTACGGAGATTCTAATGGTGTTTCGTACCTGCAATTAAACAGTATAACGTTAGCGTTAGGCACTTTCTTTGCCACATCAGTAATGATACCTTTTTTAGTAAATCTTGTTTCAAATTATATTCAGAAAAAAATTGATAACTTTGGAACTAGAGATATAGACGTTAAAGTCTCTATAATTAAAAAAAATAAATCAGGAAAACATGTGAAATACACTGTTTCTGGAAAAGTAGACGATGTTTTAAAAGTAATTAACAAAATCAAATAAAAATCTATATAGATATTATGAATATTCACGAAAAGTTAAAGCGTTGGATGTGTATTACTCAAGAAGATAGTGCTATTCTTGATTATCTTAATGCTGAGTTAAAAAAAGCTCAATCCTTGAGCTTGAATAATGAATCAAACAGATTGTTTTTATACAAAACAATTTTACTAGCCCATTTAAAATATATTCAAGTCATTAATTTACTTACAAGAGGTGATTTTTATGAAGCATGGGTAGAACTTGAAAGGATAGAAATAGATTTAATACATATTAAAGAAAATAATGAGTTTCTGCCTGAGGTTAATTTCTATGGTGTTAACTTCTTAGCGAGAATGGTATGTAATTGGCAGGCGTTATTCCCATATAAAATCTTCGGTAGTTCTCGTGAAATAATAAAAGAAGTGAAATGTTCAGTATGTAATACAACCCGTAGTTTTATTAATGATTGTGGTCATGTTAAAAATAAACTTTATAATGGAGTTCTTTGCTTTGATGAAGTGATCGATTTTGAATTAATTACTTATGACATAGTTAGTAATCCCGTTAACAAATGTAGTGTTTTTTTCTCCAATGATGGTGATCATTATAACTATTCAACTTTAATTAGTGTTGTCAAATACATACAATCCCCACATCAAATTTTCAATATTACGACCTGGAGATTTAAGGCGAAAGAACATGATGGAGTATTATCGCCAGAAAATATTTGTCCATGTGGAGATTCTTTAAAAAAATATGCAGATTGTTGTTTGCCACGTAATGGTATTTATAAAAAACATATAGATATTTGGTTTCCCTTCCCGTTGAATGTAGAACCTATTTAGAACCAGATATTCAATAACTAAAGATCCCGTTGACACAGATATTTCCATATTAAGATGTTTTCGTTATATTTTTATTCCAGTCTTTCATATTTAACTTTTGCTTTATTAATTGGTTGAGTGGGATAACGCAGCAGTCACATTAATATGATTACATAGGCTGAAAGTGCCCTTTCTATCTTGCACAAAGAGGTGACATTTTAAACTTGCTTTGACAAACGTAGATAAAGGCTGAATCTGATGTTTTATGGTCATCCTTGTGCTGGCTGTGTTGCCCGTACTCTCTGTTGCGCATAACGATTGAAATGTCTTGCGGCCTTCACTGAGATTACCGGGCGTCCTGATAATTTTCTTAGGACCTGATTCGAATGAAACGATTGATACCAATCCTTACCTTTGCCGCCAGTATGACCATTCCGGTTACTGCAATGGCAGACAATATTGTTTGTCATGATGGCTGGAGCATTGAGCGACACGTTACCGGTAGTGCCAGTAGTGGATTCATGAGCTACATGAAAGACGCTGGCGTCATAAAGTTACTGCATCACGGCAAGCTCATCTCACAAAAACGTATTCAGGATATTCAGCAATCGGTGTATCAGACCAGTGGCGCTCCACTTGTTAACTACGAGTTTGATGTTGATGAAAACAGTTTCTATATCCTTGCTCTGGATATGAGCACTCAGGGTGCATCAGGTGGTGAACCGGATATCAAGCTTTGGGGTACTGATGCAATGGGAATTGATTGTATTTTACAGGGAGGTGCTGAATGAAAAATTCAACCACCCTTCCCTTATTGATATCAATCGCCGGTTTGTTATTTGCAAATCAGTCACTGGCGATTACGCAATCACAGATGCAGATGAGAGTGACTGCTACATGTGATTCTTACGCAAATTTTCCAGAATTGCCAACCCGGATGTTATTTATGGCGCATGTATAACCGGAGCCAGGGACGCAATACAGCATCGCAATTCCGTCTGTGAGAAGAAAATAAAGAAATTTAATAAACAGACGGAAAACTTACGAGGAATGGAACGAGCCGAGCATATTGAAGTTACTCAGGCATATCGCGCCGGATGCAACACTGGAAAACAAAACTAAAAAGGAATACAAAAAAATGAACAGTTCATTTTTGACAAAACATCTTTCAAAATTAACGCTCGCTATCAATCTTACAATAACCATACTGATTTGGCTCTATTTTATTGGAACTGACAACCCGTCATGGTATTCGATACTTCAGGGGTATGCTTTCATCAGCTTTGATACGGCAAAAATCATTATCACCGTTGTCTGTGCTGCATGGATAATCAAAAGCATTACATCCTATGAGCTAAAAACAGTTCTGTTTACTCAGGCGGACATTCAGAAGGAAATACTCAAAGAGCTTCAGTTATTAAGAAATGGAAAGCAAATGAATAATGCCGATGCCATGAAAGATGATTTCAGGATAGACTTTGATAAAGTAGATTGCTGATATTTCTCTGATGCTGACATGTAAGGGTCTTCATTTTGGTGGAGATTCTTATTTTTTTATTCTGATTCTTTGTTAACTCAAGCCGTATGGCTCTCCTGCGGAGGGCTTAATATTGGGATAATATTGAGAGGTTCAGAGTAAGTACAGAAAACCGATTAAGAATAAATATATCATAATAAGGGTTTAACCCCGGTTGGCGATTTGGCGATGGTAGCATGGATATTTGAATCTGTAAATTGATTATATTTATTTTTATTTTACCACCCTATCGGGTGATTCCGGCACAGCACATCAGCATAACCAGAAGCATATAACGCGCTACAGGCCATCAGGGGAATGCAGTCGGTGCAAAGCCATACTTCAGCCCTGAAACAGCCCACAATCACGCCAGTGCAACCTCCGGTCACAATCTGCACTAATTTCATTTAACTGTATAAATGAACAGTGGTGCATATGCCGGAATCCTGCCATCAGACAGACTCTGCACACCCTGCCCTGACCCGTATTTACAGTGCCTGTAGCGCATTCTGAGCGCACCAGTGCATGATAAGGCAGGGTGCTGAGCCTGCTTTGTGACAACCTCAGATTACTGCTGACAGAACGACACGATACCTGTCACATTGCATTGTCTGTATTATTTTAAATTTTATTTTTTTGAATGGATTCTTAAATTTAATTCCTGACCTCCACCCGGAGTGCTGGCCTGACAGAAGTTAAAGGGGAAAAACAGGACCCGACCCGATTCTTTTTCTCCCTCCAATTCTTTACTCAGGAAATATTAAATGACGCTTTTTCGAAACAAGAGATACCACCAGAACTACAACCATAACACGTTATTTCCCGGTGCTGTATTTACCACGAAGCATAATGGTGAATGCTCTGTTCTTGGTCGCTCCGAAGATAAATCAAGACGCGGATATTATGTTGTGCAATTTAAAGACAGCGGCATAATCAAAGAGGCCTACGGTACGCATATTAAATCAGGTGCAGTCTCAGGTGACGCGTTCCCGTCCTCAGAAGATGAACGAATAACACTGTTGATGAAGCCCCGTTATTATGATGTGGGATATATTGGAAATGGAAAGCATTCCACAATTGAAAACACCCGAAGCCATCAGAGAACAAGAGCGTTCATTCTCTGGCATAATATGTTGGCAAGGTGCTACATGACAGTTAAAGGGAAACAATATTTTAAAGGATATAAGGGAGTGACGGTTTGCGAAAGATGGCATAACTTCCAGCATTTCTGCGATGACCTTCCAAAACTTAATGGCTATGCCCGCTGGAAAAATAACCCCGGAGAATATGAGTTGGATAAAGATTTTTCACATCGTCGTTTCTATTCCCCGGACACAGTTTCTTTCATCAGTACAATGGAGAATGCAAAGGAAGCAGCATTACGACGCTCAGCAATGAAGATACTGAGCCAGCATTATCACGAAGTGAATAAAATACGAAATGAAATAGTTATGGATACGGAGGATGAACTTAAGAAAAACAATATTGTTTATGAAATTGCATATAACGGGAATACTAAAATCATTATCTCAGAAACACCCTATGGTACGGTGGCATTCTATCCCCTGACCAGAAAGATTCAGCGAAACAGTTACATGACGGAGGGTGATACACAGATTTATGTATCCTACCTGAACTGGCTCAGGCTTCAGTGGGAAATCAGGAATCCCTTCATTAACTGCATTGCTGTAAAATGATGATAATGCTATAAATAGCTGCACTATATACTTAACAAATAAACATCAGGGCAATCTGTAAAATCTGAGTTTCAGTGATGTTGCTGCATCAGAGACGATATTAACTGTCTGAAAGTTCATCGCTGAAGGCTAAATGTCTGCACTTCATGCAGCCATTTAACATGTTCAATACATTAAGCGCACCAAGGTAAGGTGTTGATTGTTAAGGGTTTATCAGGGGGTTCTCTTGACTTGTTGGTATCCTCGGACTCAGGCTGTTACGTATCCTGTGACTAACTGAGCCCCGTCCGTGGTGACCAGTTAACAGATTCTCCAAGGAACCTTGTTAACGCTGCTTTAGCATACTGAGGCTTTGAGTAGTATCTGGGAAACCAGCCATCATAAGTTTGTGTGCCATTGCGCCGGTATTCTGGCCTGACTGACAGCTTACATCCATTACCATCAGTAGAAATACAAAAAGTGTACCCATCAACAGAATCAGAAGTAAGCAGAATGGATGTCATTGGGGATACCTCATTATTGAACTAACCAGAAACTACAATGGTGATCCGACATGGTTTCCTCGATTTTACCGACTGAGCTGTCATATAGCGATACCTTTTATTCTTAGGTTCTCTTGCAGTATTGGCTATCGATTGTCACAATTTAGTCTGGTGGCACTGGTTCATTTTTCGGGTGGTTTGTTACTTTTTCCGTTGGTGTTCCAGGGCTACCGACCTCTGCATGTACGTATACATCCCTCTTTCTCGTTTACCCCGCCAGATTTCAATCCGATAGAATCGTTCCTGTTTTACTCACTCGTAATTCACTTTTCATAGTCATTTTGTGGACATTAAACGTGCGCTACAGGTGCGCATTCCTTGCTTCAGGATGGCTTACTATCTAAAATGGCAGAGATTTTTGATACTTTTGAACATTTTAATGAGGTATATACCATGATGAACATCGCTTGTGATGACGGCTCAACGAACGTAAAACTTGCCTGGATTGAGAATGGTGAAATCAAAACTCATGTTTCGCAGAACGCCTTCCGCGAAGGCTGGGCTACTCCACTCGCATTTGGTGGTAAAACTATCTACAACTATCTCATTGATGGGCGGAAATTTACTCACGACATTGGTTCAACATCTGCAATTACAACAACGCATACCTCTTTCCAGTTCGACGCTGTAAGTCGCGTAGCAACTCATCATGCCCTTTTGACTTCCGGTCTTGAGCCACAGGATGTTGAACTTACAGTGACACTGCCGGTGGCCATGTTCTTCACGAGCGATGCGCAGTTGAACGAAGCTAATATTGAAAAGAAAAAGGCCAACGTTATGGGCCCAATAACCCTGAATAATGGCGAAACTTTTCATGTTGTAAAAGTTAACGTAATGCCTGAATCAGTACCTGCGGCTGAATATCTGATTGATCCTAAAACAACCACGCAGCTTACACGAACCCTGGTTGTCGATCTGGGGGGAACAACCCTAGACCTGGCCATCATTCAGGGGGCAATGGAGGGCATATCTGATATCTTTGGCAACAGCGATGTTGGCGTTTCACGAGTGACAAAAGCTGTTATGGCTGCGCTCCAGGATGCCCAGTCTCCAAGTAGTTATGATCCTACCCACGTAATATGGACACAGGCCTAAGCGAGGTTCTTGTTTTCAAATTGTTCCGGACTGAGGCCGCCACACCAACTGTGCCGCCGCCACCGATTGTAATCACATTCGATATAATTAAACACCGTTGCCCGCATTATTTCCCGGCTGATAAAGTGTTCTCCATGGATACATTCCACTTTCAGCGAATGAAAGAAGCTTTCCACGCAGGCATTATCGTAGCAGCAACCTTTTGCGCTCATACTTCCACGCAGATTATGCCGCTTCAGTTGCGCCTGATAATCTGCTGAACAGTACTGGCCTCCACGGTCCGTGTGAACGATAACGTTCCGGGGCCTCTTACGCCGCCACAGCGCCATCTGCAGGGCATCGCAGGCCAGTTGCGCCGTCATGCGTGGCGACATTGACCAGCCAATAACGGCACGTGACCACAGGTCAATGACCACTGCCAGATACAGCCAGCCTTCATCTGTACGTAAGTACGTGATGTCTCCTGCCCACTTCTGGTTCGGGCCACTGGCGTAAAAATCCTGCTCCAACAGATTTTCTGACACAGGCAGGCCGTGTGCGCGGTAGCTGACCGGGCTGAACTTCCGGGAGGCCTTTGCCCTCAGTCCCTGACGGCGCAGGCTTGCCGCCACGGTTTTTACGTTAAAGGGGTAACCCTGAGCACGCAGTTCATCCGTCAGGCGTGGGGCACCGTAACGCTGTTTTGACCGGGTAAAAGCCGCGAGGACAACGCTGTCGCAGTGTTGGCGGAACTGCTGACGCGTGCTTATCCTTGTCCGCCGCTGACACCACGTATACCAGCCGCTGCGGGCCACCCGGAGCACGCGGCACATTGCTTTGATGCTGAACTCAGCCTGATGTTTTTCAATAAAGACATACTTCATTTCAGGCGCTTCGCGAAGTATGTCGCGGCCTTTTGGAGGATAGCCAGCTCTTCATCCCGTTCTGCCAGCTGGCGTTTGAGACGTGCAATCTCGGTAGACATCTCCAGTTCACGTTCAGAAGACGTCTGCTGATTTTGCTGTTTACTGCGCCAGTTGTAGAGCTGTGATTCATACAGGCTGAGTTCACGGGCTGCGGCAGTAACACCGATGCGTTCAGCAAGCTTCAGGGCTTCACTGCGAAATTCAGGCGAATGCTGTTTACGGGGTTTTTTACTGGTTGATACTGTTTTTGTCATGTGAGTCACCTCTGACTGAGAGTTTACTCACTTAGCCGCGTGTCCACTATTGCTGGGTAAGATCATTATGCCATTGCGGATATCATCATTAAAAACCGTCATGATAGAGCGTTGATTGCTTCTGCGGTCAATGATCACTCTAAAATTGATGCCATCATTGACGTTATCGATTCTGAGTCGAAAAATCTGGCCGAAGCTGTTGCAGCTGATATACGTCGTCAGAACAGCGTCCACAAAATCATACTGGCCGGGGGCGGTGCTGAGCTCATCCATTCTCATATTGTCGAACTATTCCCTAAGCTGGATGTCATCAAAGCGCCTGACGCGCAGCTCGCGCTCGTCAAAGCAATGGCAAGCGTCTAAACGAGGTTATGTGATGGAAGAAGATAAACGTTTACTCGTCTGGCTCCGCCCCGGCAATAATCCAGAAGACGGTAAAGCTCTTGATATTATGGAGCGCTTACCCCGCCGATCCCGGGGGGAATTTTACCGTAAGGCACTGGTAATTGCGTCTGCCTTGCATGAGCTCGACCCTCGGTTAATAAATTTGCTGGCCGCACAAACCACGACATCGTTTAATGCCGAAACGCTGAGCAACATTCTGTCGCAAACGCTGGGCATTGCCGTTGAACGGAATTCTTCACCAGTGGAAACCCAGGCCACAGGTATCCGAGCAACAACCATCATTGATTCGGATAAGCCTGCTGAGCAGAAAGAACCAATTCCTAAACCCTCCCTGATGATGCAAACCCTCAAACGTTGAATCCGAACCGGCTACTAGTAGCCGGTTTACTCACCTTGCTCGGTTAACAAGCTGAGATAGATCCGCAACCCCTTATCCAGTGACTCTCTAATGGCATCTGCTGCTGCCCCTGCATCCCTGTTTGAAAGAGCGAGTTCAAGCGACGAGAAAAATATTGGCCATTTATCCTCCGAGTCAGATTCGAACGTGTAACTCAGAGTTGGCCACAGGTTAATCCACAGTTGGGTTACAATTTTGAAAAACTCAGGCAGACCGGCGTATATGTAAAGCTTCAGCCGCAGAGTGAGGTTTAGCTGGTGCGCCAGATAAACATCCCTACGTTCATATGCGGAACGCAGCTTTTGGCACAAAGACAGGCATTCTTCAAAGCCATTGGCATCCATTTTCAGTACGGCCTTTTCTGCCAGTTCTGGCTCAATCAATCGCCTCATTCTCATGTACTCGTTGAACTGCTCACTGGTGATGATGGGAACAAAAAAGGCATGTGATGGAGTCAAAGCAAGAGCACTACTGGCAGACAGACGTATCAGGCTTTCACGGACGGGCGTGACGCTCATTTTCATAGCATCGGCGATGTTTTTTGTTACCAACTTATCACCGGGCTTGAGGTAGCCGAGGATAAGGGCGCATTTAAGGCGATCTTCAACTCGTCTCGTTAAGCTAGGTCTGCCTGACGGAGAGTAACTAATTAGTTCCGGTAAATTCCCGGGGTTTTTGAGGAAGCTTTTGTAATCATCAATCATATATCACTCATACTGAACTTTTTGACCACATAGAAAACAGAATATTTTTAATCACACTACATAGTAAGTAGATCCCTCTACCTACATATTTCAAATAGTTCCAGTATGCACATCCATAAACTGGCATCCGCCAGAACAGAGAAGGTAAACGGTTATCATTCGTTTTACTCTACCAGCATGTCTTACATTTTCAATAACGGATCTATTACTACCCATATTTTATGCTTAACAGAATCCATTATAGATGCATGGTTAATTCTTTCTAATGTGTTTGTTTGCTATTTGTGCAAGGTCGAAATATATTCAGCTTGTGCGTCAATGACATTAATCTTTGTGGATGTATAGGTCAGGTTGTCCGGTGTGTGTATACGAAATGTCTGAAATCAACCTTCCCTCAAAATCGTGCCAATCCCATTCCTTTTGAATTTTTTCTCCCATTAAAACACGATCCATCCTTTGAAGTTGCCAATCCATATAAATCAGTAAAAGAGCCATTTCTTCTTTTTCATTATTAGTCATGCCCTGCCCTAATTTATAAGCTTCTTTTGTGAGCTGATAGATCTGAACAGAGTTTTCAACAATGTATTTAAATATTTTTTCTACGCAGCCGGAAATGGCAATTGAATTTTGGCAATTAATGTCATTAACGAGTTCGCGTGTATCTATTTCCCAGTTCCTATATAAATCAATCTCTGCGGTATAATGTTGATTTGTGTTTAAAGGAATACCACCAAAGATTCGACAATAGAGTTCTACTGCATCGGCCTGTTCCAGGCAATTAGCCATGTAGGGAAAATCAGGCAACGTGGAATGAATCAATTGGAGATAAGCTAACCTCTGAACAACCTTTTCATATGGCTGGTTAGTTTCTACGCCATAGAACATGTCTTTATTGATGTCATAACGATGAGTGATCCTGATCTTCGCCATTGCTAGCCTCTTAATTCAGATAATTGATATCAGCATCGTCCGCACGTGCGGCATTACCAGCTACTAGCTGAGCGCATTTTGCAACGCGGACTGAGTGGTCAAGGTTGACCTTGTCGAATTCAGCCTTCAGTTGCTCATCTGGCTTAGCTTCGTTAACAGTTACCAGAATCCGACTAGCATACTCGCTACCCTTGGCTTGATTGCCTACCATCTTACCCAGTACACGGCCAGCTTTTGATTTCGCTTCAGTCAAACGTTCCTCGCCATTTTCGAGGTAGTCTTTACATGCGATAACAGCAGCAATCTCGGAAGCATGAACTTTCATCACGTCATTCAGTTCGTCACGAGATGGAGAGCTTTCCGCTGATATTGCGAAACTTGATGCATTAATTGCAAATAAACAAACAACCGCATTTAATATTATTTTTCTCATCACAGGTTTCCTTTTTATTGGTTACGAGGCAATGCTGCTTCAGACAGCTGGTAATTCAATATTGATAAGTAGGCCAGAGGTATAGTTGCTGCCGGGATTAACCATTCATACCTGAGCGAAAAGTATGACCACGAAAGTAAAACAACACCAGAGATAGCTGAAAATGCGAACAACGGCCCAATATTCATAAAAGTACTTTTACAAATGACTGGTATACTTTTCAGCAGAGAACCTTTACACCGCGTAACTGTTGGTATGAATAAAACGAGCATTGGCGTAGCGATAAATACGCTCAAAGTGGCAAGGGCGTACATATTGAAATACACTATTAGGTTGGAGTAAGCCAGACTAATGCTTGTTAATGTTGGTTGTTTATATTCAACATGGTTGGTTTCACCCGCAACCGCTGAAGCAATCATAAATTTGACCAACCACAATATTACGATCATTAGTACGGTCAGGAATAATGCATAAACTAACACAACGATAAAGTTGCGTAGTTCTTCCCAGATATTCAATCTTAGCTCTGAGCTTTGATATCGGCATAAGATAGCCGTAAGGTAGAGGGTGAGTACAACTGGCTGTAAGATAAAAAATGCAAGCCCCTCCATTGTCACATTTTTCATGATGAGTGTCAGGAGTCCACCACCAGCAATTATCGGCAAGAATATTGCCAAAATACCATGAAGAGATGCCATTGTTTTCATGGAGGACAACATTATTTGTTTGGTATCTTCGAAAGATAATTTATTGATGAGAAATGCTGACATTGTGTTTCCTCTTCATGTAGTTGGCTCAATTGTCGCATGTTGAAAAATTTGAATAGCATTTAACATCGACAAACTGACGGCTTTTTCTCTATCTCATTTTTTCTGTTCAGTTACGGGTGACGAAATTAACTCGACCAGCTCTTCCTTTCCCCACTATTCATGGGCATCAACGGAGAAAAGTTTTATGGATTCTGCGGTTCCTTCAAAGGCGTTGTCATAGCAACCCAGAATATTGATGTCGTAACCGGGCCCAGCTTCTCGGGTTAAAAGATGCTCCTTTGCGCTCCCTGGCAGTATTGCTATCAAGCGTCCTCCCGGTTTCAGGAATCTCATCGCATGTTGAAAATGTGCAATCCAGCGTGAGTCACTAAATGGAGGATTCATCAGAATTCTTTCAAACAAGCCGGTATTTTCAGGCTTGACCAATAGAAAATCATTAAGGGTGACGTTCCAGCGCAGGCCAGTAATTGCAACAGCTGCGGGGTGTATATCAAAACCAGTAACATCCACCCCCTCTGGTAACCCTTTCAGTAGCGCACCAAGACCGATATTCGGTTCCAGCAAACGCATACCTGAAGCCACCATACATTCATCAATTGCTCGTTTCTGGAGTTCTCCGACCGTTGCATAGAACTGGTGCGTATAGCGGTCAGGTATAGAACCATGTAATGCCAGAAGTTTGAATGCTTCAACGGGGCTAAAGTCAAAGTCATATACTTCTCTATATCTTCTGACAGCACCCAATGACTCCCATATGTTCACCAGTTCTTTTTTCTCACTAACAGACTGGTTGTCCCGCAGGATAAAAGTGTGCGGCCCCGGTGACAGGTGTTTGCCCGCGTTCAAATGGTCAGTGGCATATGATATTAAGGAGTTAACAGCAGAGAATGATATCAACTGCGACCGATATTCATTGGTTTTTACAGTTCTTGCGGAGTTATGGCCGGTGGTGTATCGGCGATCGAGAGGAATGCAGCCTGGCATTAAATGGGATAGTACCAGATTGAGATTGTCACAAGTTTCCTCCTCAATCAGGATATGCACATTGCCGTTAATAAACCCCTTCACTTTAAGACTATCGTTATCAATACTTACCCATTCGCCAGGGTTACTCATCATGTACTCTTTGACCGCAGCCGAATTCACATCCTCAGCACCGCTTCGTCCATACATCAGTCCAATAACCTTACGAAGGTCATTAAAATAGTTGAGATAGTCATAGGATCTGCGGTTATCTCTACTTGGTAAGCAGCTGGCTATGATGAGTTTGTTGCTGAAGCCCTGGGCACGGTTAGTCTTATGCAGAGCGGAGAGCTTTTCAAACACACCATGAACCATCTGGGCGAAGTAGTCTTTTTTCTCTTCATTCAATGCGAATGCGGTAGAAAAGATACTTTCTTCGTTGAAGGGTACAGGCTTAAGCTTCTCAAAATTTGATTCTGATGATTTTCGCCATGCCCTTAATCCTTCGTTCCAGTCATCGTATCTTTCGGTGGGCATAAATGGTTTTACGCCGGTCAGATCGAGCAGCTTTTGCCAGTACTTTTCATCGAGAGCACAGCGGGCCCGTTCTATACAGAACAAATTTTCTACAGCCAGCGTATATTTGATGGAATTGTCACAAGAATCACAGAACATGCGCCATGCTTCATCATGCCGGTTCCGCATCACTGCATCATACATGGCCTGCATGTGCTTCAGTGTTGTGTTGTATTCCACCAGCAGATCGCGCATGGCATTTAGTTTTTGAAAGCCGTCATGTTCAATGAGGCCACTTTGACTGTCTACGGGATTAGCATAAAGGCTGAGGACGTCTGATTCATTTTCATCGTTATTCGCTAATACAGCTGTCGGTAGGTTCATCAGATTTCTCCAAATAGAGAAATTATGAGACAGGTATGGCAGGTGACGAAGCAAATCGACGAACTACATAAGCCGGGATATTTGGGGATACCGTGAAGTACATAGCACGGCGGAAGTCCAAAAAAAGAGACCCCAGTAAGGGGTCTTAAATGAGGTATATATAACTATCAGATCACAGAGCCCGAAGCAGACTACTCAACGTCCTGAATTTCAGGAAGCTTCAACCCTTTCGGATAGAAGATTGTATGAACAGTCAGGTCAGCCAGGAACGTAGATTTGATAATTAATTTTATTATAGGGTTAATACTATCCCAAGAATCGGGCGAATTCCAGATAGTGGCATCACAGCTTTCAGGATACTGGTTAACTCCAGGAGCATGGCCAGCCGTGCAGCGCATTGGGTCGGTTGATTCATGCTCGCATTTAGGGCAAATATAGCGCCGCAGCTGGTGTTCACCTAGGTCTTGGTCAAAATCGTGAGGAGTTTCCCAGCAATGAACATCTTCAAGCTCAGGTAGCCTGGACGGAGTGTAAAAAGCCCACGGCACTTCCGTACCTCGCAGTACCTCAAGTGCGTGTATCACCCGCTCAGGCTCGATTTTAAGCACGTCACTGTATGCTTCTATTCGATCACGTAACAGGCTGGCCATTACAGAGATTGTATGGATATCGATACCGGCTGCTTGAGCGTCCCTTTCCAGCTGCTCAATAACGACATCAATACTTGCTGGTGGTGCAGACATAAATAACTGCGTTGCGGCTTCTTGTCGTGACATATACGAAGGTTCCTTCGGTTACCGGTGACAGTAACCGATATTTTCCCCTCGCTACAGCTGGTCACGAATTTTTTCAGCTTGTACATCGGATACCAGAACACAATCACCTGTTGCAGAATTACAAACGTAATATTTTCCGTCCTGATGCTGCTGTAATTTCAGTTTTGTACCCGTAAGTGACACTGTAACGCCACTTGCTTCAAACTGCCCTTTGTTGGTGATGAAAAAGTTGTTTTTTGCGAGGGTTCCGGCTTTCAAATCAACGCCTCTGATCACTTCACCCAGGTCCCATTCGTTCATTACTGAGCGTTGTTTATGGATCAAGGAGCCAAGACAGACAAACACCACGACACTGATTGCAGCAAGACCCATAAGGTTTTTAAACGAATGGTGGGCTTTCAGGTCAAGCGTCTTCGCTTCTACCAGCTGCTCGGACGTTAACTGGACAGCTCGATTGTTACGCGAAGGACGTTTACGTTGGTTAGCAGTCATGGTTCACCTCTGTTTGAAGGAGAGATAATTTTAAACCTGCCAGTATATAAGCGATCTGAATTGGGTGAAGCGAATCATCAATGCTCATGGCCAGTCTACCCTTCTGATTGGTATCTACGGCTTTGCTGCCTCGGTACTGGTATCCATATCTCTTCCTGGCAAGTTCCAGGCCAGCCAGCATGTACTGGACTTGCTGTAACGATAATGAATCAATTTGCAGAGACTTGAGCCTGTTTTTTTGCTGGCACAGACCAAATAACTCCCTCGACTCGAAATCGTCGGGGTAAGAGTGTAGTAACCCATCAACTGAGCAGGCATTCAACTTATCGAATTCACGTTCAATACCCTCGACCGAGAAATGTCGGTCTCGAACGGACTCGACTCTACATTTGCTGAGCTGGCCATCTGGTGTGGCTACAAATATAGTTGCGCCTTCGGTCAGGTCTCCAGTCCAGTTTGTATGATTAGTCATATACGCTCCGTAATGGGCCTACTAAACAATATTATCACGGCTGAATATTTGACGAAGCAGTGCGCGATACGCGCCATGATAATGTTAAATTAGTCGTTTATTTGATAGCACCATTTTTCTCTGAATACTGTTCAAACCAGAAAACAATGGGTTTCTCTACAATGCTTATCTGGCCGAATCTTTCTGCCGTTCTGAAATTCATACTACTCTTCCGTGCCCTTTCAACCTGTAAACTTATTTGTTTGCGGAACATTTCCAGTGAATATGTTGTTTTGAGCAGATTGCAGGGCGCACAGGCTGGGAAAAGATTTTCTAAGCAGTTGGCACTTTCATTAAACACTTCACCGGTAGCCTTAAGCTTAAATTTCCCTCTGGCCGCAGCTTGCATATCCTGGACGGATTTCCTTAGCACAGGTTCTACGTGATCAGCGTGCCAACCTTTTTCTTTCAGTACCTCGCCACAATATGCACATCGACCACCAAATTTAGCCCTCAGTACTATTCTTTGTTTTTTTGACAGAGACATAATAAATTCCTTGTGGAACTAAGAGAATCGGCCATCGTCTATTGATTCAGCGATGTTGACTGCCAGGGCGTTATCGTCCAAGCCTGACAACGTTTCATAGCGAAAGACAGGAATGTGAGTTCTTTTAAAAAGGGCAATAATGAACTCTCCTTCAGGCTGAGCGCTGATAGCATCTTCATTGATCATTGCTAGCACTAGTTCCCCGGTATGCGCATCGGAGAGAACAAAATCGAACACGAATTCATCTGCGTACTGTTGCGCCTGAAGTACGTCAACCGGGGCAACCGGTTCATCTTCGAGCTCCAGCTCTACTAAGTCCCGGGCAAGCACCTGGGGTGCGATAATGTACTGACCATTGAACACCGCACTCAAGCGCACATAAAGATCCATCAGGACTTTTGGCAATATCGAATTTTTTTTGATGAAGTACTCGCTCAACCCATCAAGTGCGGCGTTCTCGTCGGCATCGGCATTAATATCTGCCTGCTGATCATGCTCGTCCAAAGGTTGCTGAGTTTGTTGTTGTTCTCGTTTTGTTCGACTCGCGTAGATAAGTATGAAAGCTGCAAAGCACACAAATGTCAGAAATATTGCGAGAGCGATTATATATTTTAGAGTCATGGGTTCATTCCTATAGTCTGGAGATACTCAGGCTCCTTGAACTTCATATTTTCGGGTATATGCCGCATCACCTTTTTGATGTATGGTTGTTCAATTCTCTTAAGCGTATCTAATTGAGATTGATAATCCTTAGTTCTCAAATCATGCTCAGCACCCAGTTGTCCTAATAACGTCTGAAGTTTCTTTAAGGCTTTGCTGCACTGCACTTCGGCATTATCCAGCTTTTCAATATTTAACCAGGAGAGAATATCGATAACAGGATTTATAGTCAGATCGACAAACAGATCAAGCGTGTCATCTGGTAAATTTGAATCAATAGGTGATTGCCGGGCAGGCATTTCATCTGCTAATCGCTTAAGCGCACCCATAGCTCTCTTTAACGAACTACTCGCAGAGGATGTGTCTATTGCTGAAAGTATGGATATTGCTTTACTGGTAGTAACCATATCCAGAAATTCAGTTGTGGAAGCACTATTACATTCATCCTTTGCTGTTTTTAATAGTTCACGGGCATTTTCTGCAAGTTTGAGTCGTCTGCCTGACTCGTTATATTTTATCTGAGCTTCTTTCCAGCAGTTGACTAGATGCTGATAAATCTCACAATCTGGTGATTTCGAAATTTCTTCCAACGAGGACATAACTACGTATTGAAGAAAGATGCTCCTGCATTTTGGCAGCAGCAGGTTAAGATGCAATTCACATTCGTTCAGCTTTTTTCGCGCCGGTGTCTCTCTGAAGAGACCAATAAATAGCGCCCACAATGAAAACTGACGATCTCTTGTCTCTTTAACCAACTCTTTAACTGCCAGGGCTCGGGCAATGTTAGCATTTTCAACCTGGCGTGATAACTCTTGGAGTTCTGTAGCTGTAATCATCTCTCAGCCCTTTAATGGAAGGTTTTTTCTGGTTGTTTGGCTTCTGCCGCGACACCTTGTTGTTCGTCTGACGGCGTTGTGATGAGTCCTGGGCTTTCACCCCCGAGGGCTTTTATCATTGTGTCCAGAACCTCCATAACAACAGAGGTAAACAAAACGAAATCGGCATCAAATCTTTGGGCGTGATCTTCTGGCGAAATGTCATCGTTCTGTTCAATAAGTTCTTCCGTAAAGGTCAGTCGTGAAAAGATGAAATTGTCATTCAGGATGAAAAACATCTGGTTCATCCAGCCCAGTGCAACCTTTGTCACAAGCTTTCCGGCCTCGATGTGATGAGCGATCTCATCACATATCAAATCCTGGCGTTTTGTTGTAACGACCCCCCCGTTTTCGAGCACATCTTTGAGCGTGGCTTCGTCGCATAAAGCTAGGCCAGGCGGCAGACTTCCTGTTTTGACCCACTCTGTTAACGTCAGTTCTACCGGCGTTTCCAGCGTGAATGGGATAATTGGAAGTGAGCCAATAGTTTTACGTAGCAAAGCTGTTACATCATCTGCTTTTTTATGGCTGGTGGTCTCAACAAGCAGTAGACGTGATTTAGTATCCACCCAAATGTTTGTAGTGCTGTATTTGCTGAAAGCCTTTGGTATGAGCTCAGCGAGCACGGCATCGTTGACGGCCTGGATCTCCATTTTCTTTAGCCTGCGGTTTTGCTCTTTCTCCAGTTTCTGAACCCGGGTTCGCACAATTTCTTTGATGGTCGCGGGAGGAAGTATTTTCGATTCGTGCTTAACAGTCAGAAGAATGAGATTATTCGACTCATGCTTTAACAGCTCGACATCTTCACCCAATGGCGGGATCCATCCTGACCGTGCCATATCATTAGGCCCGCAGGGAGTGTATTTCAACTCACTTAACTGTTCATCCAGCTTGTCTAATTCCAGAGCTTTTTGGATGCGGTAGACTACAAGGCTTTTGGGTTTAAATTGGCTCATCGTGGCCCTCAGCTGTTGCTTGATTAATTTTAATAAGGTCAGAGACACGCTCGCGGATCACGACACACTCCCAGTAAGTTAGAGGCTTAGAGCTCAGCACTTGTTTAAACTGCGCCACGGCAATATCAGGTGCTGTCCGATATTGTTCGGCGATATCCTGACAAAATTTCTCAGTCTCTGGGTTATGCAGCTTTTCAGAACAATGGAAGCGTTTCATGCCGCAGCTCCCTTTTTCGAGTTATCCGCTAATTTGACCGCGAAGATTTCTGAAGCTTTTTTCCCATCCCCGCTGCCTTTAAATATGCTTCTCCGGGCAGTCACACCATGAATAGCGAAGGCTTGATAAAGCTCACGAATATCAGGCGCATCGTGGCATGATGCGATGACATGAACCCCGCGTTCAGGCAGCAACTGGAGCAGTTTGGTAAGCTCAATCTGCATAGCGGGTGTAAAACCGCTGGCATGGTAAGCCGTGAATCTGCCGGGATTAACATATGGTGGGTCGCAATACACCACATCACCCGGGCGGGCCATTGATAGCGTGGTCTGGAAGCTGGCGCAAAGTAAAGTTGCTGAGGACATTTTCTCAGCCATTGCGTATAACTCTGTCTCTGGGAGATAGGGGTTGGCGTAATAACCCCAGGGGACGTTAAAGATGCCTTTCCGGTTGTATCGGCATAGTCCGCGATGGCCAAACCTATTCAGATAGATAAACAGAGCAGCTTGAGTGTCACTTGCACTATCATGATTATTGAACTGGCTTCGCAGCTCATAATAGGCGTCCTCAGAACGCCCGAGACAGTAAAGGCGTTTAAGCTCAGAAAGTACCTTTTCAGGCGACTTAAAAATACTCTGGTATGTATCGATCAGGTCGCTATTAATATCGGCCAAAATGTATTCTGGGTAATTCGTATTCATCATTACAGCGCCTGAACCGCCAAAGGGCTCAATAAGCCGACCACCTTTCGGTAGTACATGCTTAAGACTTGCCATAATGTTGTGTTTGGCTCCTACCCACTTCAGAACGCTTTTCATTTCATTCTGGCTCCAGAATATTAGGACGCAGTGATCGCGACCAATGGGAGCGAGATGGCATATAGCCATCCCGTCAGGAAGCTTGTTTTAACGTTATCACGCCCATGAAATTGGCTATTTCGAAAAGGCCGACAAAACGAGAGCGTTTTGTCAGACACGGACAGGCATGATGATGTCGTAATTGTTTTTGTTTACTGAAATCAATATGCCGGTCGTTGTATCACGCAAAGCAATCTGTGCGGCTTCTCCTTCTTCCGAACACGCCCCCAGGCTTGCCAGTGATTCCAGGAGGTAATCGGCATTCATACCGATATCAACAATTGTTTCGGGCTCGCCTGCCTCTTTCGCAATGTCCATCACCTCTTTGCAACTGATTGCATTTGAGCCGGGCGACTTAAGCTGTAGGGCGTTGTCTTTGAATGACATCACACAAACACTGGTGTTGTTTGGCGAGCCCTCTTTAAGCAATGGGGTTGCGCGTTTTAGTGCGGTGGTGAGTTCAGAAGGATCAACCTTAAACAGTTCAGTATTTTTGGCTACCGTGCTGGCCACGCGCTTCCAGTCCGGGTAACGGCCATCGACAAGATTTGAAATGACTGTATGGCTTCCGAGCGTAAATGTCAGGTTACGGTTGCTGTAGTCAATTTTGAATTGACCCTGGCTACCGCTCAGGATTTTATGGAGCACGGGGAAAACCCCGTTGGGTAAAATCACACCTGCATTCGTGTTACTGATAGAGGTAGGAGCTGTCGGAGATTGAATCTCATCGCCCACGTCATCGCTGAAGTCGATATCATGAGAACTGACGGCCATACGATGTCCATCAGTGGCTACAGCAATAAATTGGCCATTATCGATACCGAGGTAGACCCCATTCATATAAAAGCGGACATCGTTCTGAGCCGCAGCGTGGCTGACACGCTTGATAATCTGACTCAGCATCTGCGTTGGAAAGTAAACGCTGTAATTATGTTCCAGCGTCTCAGCCTGAATTTCGGGTATATGGTCTAAGCAAACCGGGATGTTATAGGAGTTTTTGTCGGTGCGAATGACAAGATGGTTTTTTGCCGCATGGAAGCGGACGTTAATTTCATCTTCGCCGCGCATGTTGCGGATTAAAGAAAAGAGTTGTGTTGCAGGTACTGATACGTCCATATCACCATTGCCCCCCGATACCGTCCCTTTACTGGTAATTTGGGCAGAGTTTAAGTCAATGCCAAGGGCAGAAAGACAATCCCCACGTAACCGCAGCGTGATCATCTCCAGTACTTTCATTGCAGGAGACCGGCGAATAACCATACACGGCATTTCGATAATTTTGAGAAGTGCTTCAGCAGAAATATCAAACCCTGGAAGCTCTTTAAATGATAAGCGTCTTGCCTTTGGTTGAACTGCGTCTATTGTAGATGCGTCTGTCATTTTACTGTCTCCCATAATTATCCGTGTTAAATTAATCGTACCCCCGGTCAATCAAGTGACGAATAGCAAATTATGAAAAAATGAAGTTTATTTGTGGTGACGGCGATAACCTAATTCAAACGCGAACTGCCATTGGTATTCATTTAAAGCACATCCAAGAGATGTGATGGCCTCAACAATTTCCTTTATAATGAGGTTGCCTGAATTCAATCTGTACTCGTAGTACCAACCTATATCAAATGCGATAAGCTGGAGGCGGAAAAGATGGATCTGAGGAACGTAACCAGTAACGCCGCTAAGCGCTTTTATATAAATGAGTTCCCCTTCCATTTCTGATAGAAAAACCATGTCAAGAATATTGGACGCGAAATTCGTCATGGTGAACATAAATTGAGCCTCTTTATTGAGCCTCGCGTAACACATCGGATGCCTTAAAGTAGCCGAGTCGGTGCATCATTTTATTGATCTGACCTACTTTGCCATCAGACCCTTCATACTTACTCAACCGGTGAAGTAAGATACGCATGGACATCAACACACTGTCTGATGCGTTATCACCACGGGTAAGTAGTTTATCAGTACTATCTGAGTATGACCCCGTAAGTGCCGCGCTCACCAAATCACCGGCAATAGCATCCGGGTGGCACAATGCCATCAAACCGATAATCAATGCCTGCCGATTAAGTTCCGTTTCTGTCAGGCCTGTTTTTGAAGTGAGTTCTGCTAGTAAATTATCAGTGCTCATTATCATGCTCCTTTTGCTTATGTTCTCCCGGTTGAATGGCGGAAGAGTCTTTACTACTGCGTGAAAATACATCCGCGACCAGAAATTTAGCTTTCTCTGAAGGACTCATAAATTTCCAGAGTTCATCAGGATATTCATCGTCATGCTTTTCAGATTTTTTCAATCGGGAGATTCCTTTTAATTTTGCAGCCATGCGGCTCCGTCCATACGGACGGATTGGCATTGTAAAATTTTGCTGCGAACTATCAATCAGACCAGTAAAGTGACGACCCATATAAATACCTCTAAGTGCAGTAGTTATTTTTTCCCGATTCAAAGCTCCGCCTTTAACGTCATACTACGGGATAGCATTACTGCAACGAAATATTCAGGGATTGTTTACGGCGTTTTGAAGGTGTTATCCATTACCGTTTTACTTCTCGCTACCCAGTCGTTTGCATCACTGCAATTGATGTTTGACGCTACGACCTGACGGGCGGATGTATAGATTGGACTTGCATAACCACCATTCCCGGCAACTACCAGACGGATACTGTTGAGATATGCGTAAACAGGATCCTGTAGGATTGTAGAATCGATGGATGCCTGCTGTTTACAGCTATCGCTACGCATCTTTACTACATCAGTTGCGACCATGACGCATTCAGGACATTCATTTTTAAGCTGAATGAACTGAGTTGGTGTCTGCCCCGCTGCTGGACTTCCATCTGCTCTAAGAGGAATATTGGCTTCAGCAATATTGATGCAGAAAGTCGATCCCGCAATTAGCGCCAGCAATAATTTCGTTTTCATATAACCTCGCCTTATTTAATTCAGATTTATCGAACTGAGCTTACTGCTTTAAGTGGTGAGTAAGAAAAAAAAAGGGTGACAAAACGGGGGGTGTTTTTTAACCTTAATCATATCCCATATGATTAGGTTGATTATGAACAATGCCAATATGCAGGGAGATGGTACTGAACATCGCCTGGAGCGCTTTTCCCGTATTCAGAAGGATGCGTTGGTACTTCTTCTTTTGTGCAAAGAAAAAGGCACTGCGATAGTGCCATTCACCAGGTTGCTGGGGTTTATTAACTCTGTTCCAGACAGCCAGGATGTAGCTGAGCCCAACCTACGTAAGTCACTCAAAACATTGCAGCAAAATGGCTATGTATGGAAGTACCGGAACAAAAACGATCTTACAGTTTCATTTGAGTTAACTTCATCAGGAGAACTCCAGGCAACTTCATTTCGGGTGCGAAGATTAGAGGCATGGGGCCAGGCAGACGAGTAAAACTCGTCTGCTGGTGGTTACACAGAAAGATACTTTTTACTGATAGTTAAAGCGCTGCGTCGTTTTAATGCAAATGGACGATTATCAGAAAGTCTGGAAGCATTACCGGCGCGAATGAATATGCGTTTCATCCTGCGGTCAAAATGTTCTTCTGACCAGCCGAAGGGATACGTACCCTTAATACCATCTATTGGCCCGGCAAGAATGCGAGCGGTTTCGCTACGAAGAGTACTTCCCCTTAAACCAAATGAGCTAAGTTTATTTCTTATCAGACTTACAGAAAATTTCCTGGGTTTTAAAACACCCTTAATACAGTACAGATGTTTACTCATAGCATTACCCTTTTATTATGGGAACGATTAGCTGCGCTGCATAAAGTCGATGGATTGGCGTTTGTTTTCTTCGATTATCTTCATTGCCTCTTCAAGCCATCCAGCATCTTCACCCCGGCTGGTTAGCTCTTTGTGCTTTAGTTTGAGTGCAAATACTGCGTCATCAGCACCGGCAGTAAACAATTCTTGTCTGACTTGTTGTGTGCTGGTTGTACCATTTATAACACCAACCATATAATTCACGATATCAATAACTTGGGGGAGTAAATCTGGATCCTCATGATTAATCTCCTCGATACTGACAAACGGCAGTAACCGGTCAATCAGCATATGGGCTAGGTTGGTGATATTCAGCAGGAATAGGTTATCGTTCTCGGTGTCGCTTTTGCTTTTTACTTCTGATGCGGTAAACGACTGAACCCGGCGATTGTATTCGCACTGCCACTCCTTACAGGCACTGATCATCCAGTTCTGTATCTCTTCATCAGAAGCGTTGGATGATGGAATGTCCATCGCAGCAGGGAGAACTTGATCCCACGGGTAAACATGAGAATCAATCATCACGCCTTCCGCGTTACGCATTAACTCAGATAAAGCCACTATGATGCGGCGCATCAGATGGTTTTCAGTGAGGAGAGTAAACTCTTGTTTCGATGCACCAACGAGCTCGACGTTGAGTCCTGTCAGCGAGTCGTTAGTGTTTGGCATAGTAACAGGCCTCCTGCCCTAAAAGATGATTATGAACCAGTCCGTGGTCGCAGGGTTTAGTAGTGCCAGTCAGCGTATCCGATTTTACGCTTTCGTCTTGATCACCAGTGTTCACTGAGGGTAGTAAAGTTTTGACGACGTTTTTCATAAAGACCTTATACTGTCATGACAGTCGTATGTAATTTTAGATAAGTTCTATAAGACATCTCAAAAAATAATGGTAATCCGCGAGCAGATTACCATTCAGGCATTCATCAATCATAATATGCTACGGTTATTATTTTATAATACCGCACTGCTTTGCTATCTCGATAACATCGCCATTTTTTATGATGATACCCAGAGTTTGCGCATCCTCAATGTGTCTAGTGGCGCATCCACCGACAGCTTTAACCTGCTCGATGAGACGGTCTGAGGCAGCAGCAGTATACGCCAGTGTACTGTCTGGAGTGTTGAGACTGAACAGATAAAAGCCTGAGACAATTCCCAAAATTACCAGTAGTCCACTTCTGAGTATCGCCGAAAAAAGGGCCGCAACGCAAATTGCACCACCGGCATAAATAGCAGCCTGGCCATATGACATAGACCCATTTTCCAGTATCGTCTGGAGTGCGTTATTGAATTCATTCACGGCAATAATTCCCCATTAGTTATGATACAAATTAAAACAGATATGCTGCTAATCATTAAAAGGCTATCTCAGTTCCATAAGCACCAGTGCTTCCTGGAACTTCATCCTGATTTCCCAAATAATAATTTTCCATTGTTGGGGGCGAGTTGCGTGGTGTTGCTGGCCTCGCGTTCGTGTTTTGTGGCCTGCGGCTATAACTGGTATTCTGCCGGTGATCCTGCCCACGGTTCTGCTGGAGGTGACGACTCACCAGTTTATTACCGCCTACATTGACTTTGCGAAGAACATGCCCCTTCACGGGGTTGACAAGTACGTCCATAAAGAAGCGTTCTTTACCATCCTCCTTGATTAGGCGGGTACGCAATTGGGCCTCCAGGTACACTCCTGTCCCGACATGAAGATGATTGCGGGCCACATCAGCAAATTGACCAAGCAAAATGATCTGATAGTGTTCTTCCGTAATTTTCTCCAGACCAGATTTATCCTCCATTGAGGACTCAGATGTTGTTACATAAATCTTTGCGTAGATGCCGTGGGTAGGGTGTTGTCGGATTTCAGGCTCACGGCCTACAGTACCTTCGATAATTACTTTGCTATAGCCACGATTAGTCATACACCCTCCCCAGCTCTGTATCGGATGACATTATTATCAGCCTGTCCGGTCTGGTGACGAATGGTAATTCGTTAAATAATTGCACTGCACATCCATAAAAATAGTCAGGATATTAAGTTTGTGGTGAGAAGGACGGCACATCAGACAAAAAAAATCCCGGCCAGGCCGGGAAAGGTGATCTTTATGCCAGCGTACTCGCCAGCGTTCTCTTTGTTATGTCCCCATACTAAACATGTATGGCCCAGAGTGAAACAATTTTTGAAACCTGCAATGAAAATACATTGTGTTTCCATTTTGTTTACCTGAAAAGAGACGAAATGTATTATTGCTTGAGATGCCTTTTTGCCATACGTTTTAGGGTTTGGAGTATTGTTTGGTAAGCAGCGAGTTCATTTTTGTACTCAGCAATCTCCGTCTCATTCTTAACATAGTCGTTTTCAAGCTTAGCTATAGTATCAGTGTATTCTTGCATACTCTGTTCAACTTTTTTTGTTGCTGTACGAAACGCAGCGCTTTTAGTCGTTCTGATACCAACGGGGAATGTTTTCCCGATTTCCACGTCATGTTTATAGAAACTGCTGATGCTTGTATTCCAGACGCTTGGCTTTTTGTCGCTAGGCCGAATTTTGATAAATGTGATTCCAGGGATTTTATCCACAAGAAAAACAGTTTTTTCACTGCCTTCTGCCGCATTCTTTTTCATTCGAATTGTTTTTACGCCAACTTCTATTAATTCGACGCTGGTTTTTATTTTCGACGGGTTGTCTACGTCCATATCAATAAATACCCGCCAGCATGACTGGCCCTCTTTTATCGATGAAGGACACGCTTGTGGAAAATGGTCTTTGTACATGGTAAACCCCAACAACCTGAAATATGTAGGATAAAGATTAAGGGCATTTATGCTGCTTACGAAATTCGGGGCGACTCACTAATCACAGGGTGCGCTGGATTGACTCTGCGGCCTGTTGCCTTAGTGCGTTGCTGATACCAATTGCTTCAGCGAGATAAGCAAGATTATCCACCAGCACACATCGTGTCCCGGAACTGAGATCTCCAGTTACTCCCCAGCGGAGCATTTCACCAGGAGCCGGTTCATAATTATCCAGTTCACACTCAGGAAGGTCTACTGGCTCTCCCAGATAATCAATTAAGACCGGCCTGATATCGCTATATTCGGCATCAATACCAAGTGGCAGATCTTTCCTGACATATTGCCTCAGAACAAATAAATCCCTTTCGCTACATTGAGGGAAAATTCCAACCGGCAAGTTTGTGATAAGAATAGCTGCACCTTTTGAATCGCCAATTTCCTGAACGAGTTTTGCGGCGCACCAGACCGCCCCCTTCAGGAACTCCAGATTTTCATGCGATTGCTGTAATGACATATAACCTCTTTCTTATTGTCTGGCCCGCTTAAATCCATCGTTGCCATATGATTTAAAATACTCAGTAAACCCCTTATCGCTTTCACGAGTGTCGGCTGCGGCTTTCGAATTTGCCTCTTGCATGTCTCTTTCGCCTTTTTCCTGGCTGAGTTTCATGAAAGTCTTAATGTTATCGTCATTAGGGTCAGCCAGTACTTTCTGATAAGCCTTCTGGTAGCGCTCATCCAGGCTTAACCCTATTCCGAGACTCTGGCATCCGCTAATGCCGGTTATGAAAGCAATGATCAGAAACTTTCGTAGGTACGCACATTTCATCATTACTCCTACCGGGATGACCCGAGCATTTTGTTCCAGGCCGTAATCAGTGACTGAATCCCAGAAGTGGGCACAGGAGCAACCCATTTACAGCAGCTGAACCACAGGCGGTTAAACCGGTGAGGCATTTTCGTGATGTAGTTTTCCTTATACTCAAAGTTGTATTTATCACCAACGATGCGCGGAACTTCTTTGCAGAACGGACAGCGTTGAGCACCCGCGCTCATTTCAGGAACGATGATGAACTCGGTTTCCCCCAGCGTATCTGGATCCCACGGTTCGCGTTCACGCCAGCATGTGCCTTCTGGGAGCACGATATTCTCGTCGCATACGATGTATTCAAAGGTGGGAAATAACAGTTGATGAACACCGTGTTTACGCCAGCGCACTAACGCCAGAAACTCAATATGTTCTGAGCTATCGGCTTCCCGGGGAACAATAAAACGGTATACACCTGCTTTAGTCGGTAACCCTTCGCCCCGGATGCCAACTGGAGTCCAGCTTGGTTCTGTTGAGATACGGCGTAGTGCAGTCATAGTTACTCCCATTAAATTTTCTTCGTTCAATTTCCAGAATGAATCGATCTTTAAATCACTCTAACGGTAACTATTCCGATTACGAAATTCCGTTACCTTTAGGAATGATCGTGTTAACAGCCAGCATTGCATTTTTGAAGAAGTGTGCATTGCTACTTCTTAACTTAACAGAAGCATTAGAACTGACCGGGCTCAATGCCAGTAATGCGGTGCTGCGTCCCAGCCAGCGATAATATGAGAATAAACCCCACGAATTCAGGAATTCTCGTTTCATAATTGACATCAATTCAGATCTATCAGTCTGGTTAACTTTTGGGAACGTAATGAAAACTGCGCTATCCGGGTTCCGGGACAACCAACTGAAAACCTCTTCATTGGTGTAATAATACTTACCTTGCGTAAACACTCGCCCATTAAATCCTAATCGCACGACTGAGGACGGTATAATGTTATGGCAATAATCGAGCATGGGATATCCCATTTTCATCTGAGCGATATCAATGCGATTATCGCTCGGAATGCTTGCAGGTGCATTTGCATTTTTGAAACCGCGAGTACTGATCGAGTAATGACCGTCATCTGCATTCTGATAAACCCAGAATGGCTTGCAATACTCTTCTGAGTCTATAGCGGCTGTAAGATACGCTTCATCATAACTTTCAAATAACTTTTTTACTTTAGTCTGGTGGTCTGCAATATTTCTGGATTGAAGGTCTGGCCTGATTTTTAAAGGAATAGAATACACCGGTTCAAATGCCTTGACCGTATGGCCAGAACTCGTATGGTTTAGCAAATACCCAACCCACTCACGTTGAATTCCTTTTCCTATATACTCGCCGCTGTTCGCCCCTGCGTTGGTATCAAAACGCACGATAGATGTTCCACGCGCAGAAAGCATATTTTCAAATTCAGCACGGATAATGTTGGTATTTTTGCTAGTTAACGAATTCTGGAGATCATGCATATGTAGCCACCATTCATGTTTCAGCTTCGACTCTCACTATAATCACATGTTGAAATTTATTGTTACAGTGAGAATGAGGACGTTTTGCACCCAAAAATAAATAGCTTTTTCAACCGCAATTTGTGGGCATAAATGGTTTTTCTTAGCGTAAAAAAATAGCCGACTATGTCGGCTATTGTGACGATTCAACAGCTGGTGGTCAGAAAATGCACATCGAGGCGTATGCCGTCTTCTGGGAAACTTCAGTAGGGTTACGACCAATGAAAATACTACGGTTATTTTCTTTCTCGCTACGCATGAAGCGGTAGAGGTGGATGGCTACTCCATGAGCTTTCTGCACATCACGTCGGTGCAGCACAAGGTGCATTCTTTTTGGTGGTATGTGTGGGAAACGTTTCGCCAGAATTTGTCCAAGCACGTTAAGTGATTCACTGTTCTCGCGTAGCTGGTAAAGGTCTTCCACGATGAAAAAGATGTTATTCCCCCTGTCGAGTTCGTCAGGTACGGGGCACACTTTTAATCGGCACTCGATGACTTCACAACTCCAGTGACGATGAGGCAGAGACATGATGATGTTTTCTTTCTGCAAGACATTCGACATAAATCCCACCTCACGGTAAAAGCTGTATCAGTTTAACTCCCAAAACCCTTCGGCTGTGGGTTCTGCATTACGCACCGGCTCTCAGATTCCTTAAGGCTTTGATCCAGTATTATTCTTGAGAAATTTGAGTTCAGAACTACCCGGCTTCCCTTTTTGGGCCGTCTTGATAAATTCCCGCTCTTTGAAATACCACCGTTCAACAATTTGTGAAGATAGCGTATTGGATTCCAAGGCATAAGCCTGCAACTCCCTCCATGCAGCTATGTTATGCGGTTTGTATTTTGCCAGCTTAATATCCAGTTCTTCTTGCCAAGATCTGGCGCGTTTTGTAAAAACCTTTCGACCCAGCATTGGGAAAACCAAGAGCCCTGCTATATTGCCGACGAACTGTACAGACCAGTCAGAGGTTATGTAAAACCATATCCCGGCATTAACCGAAACCAGAACCAATAACCATGTTCCATACGCTCGCTGAAATGGAGGGAAGCAGTTATCTCGCCACATTCGAATACTTTTTCCAATGCTGTTCAGCAGGTTTTCGTTTGTTTTCATCAGTTATCTCTGTTCCTCTTCAGCATAGGCCGTTTGTATCAATTCAAACCTGTTCACCCTGACTACTTGAAGAACTATCTGATCGGTAATGCACCTAACCGGCGTAGTGCATCAGTAACCTCGTCTATGCCGAATAAAGACATTGGCGGGACTTTATCTCCAGAGATTGAGCAGGCTGTACACAATGCATTGTATGAGCTTACTCGTTCACGATGTAGAGACTGAAGGCTTACGATCAACAGATCTCGCTCTGGGCCCGTGGTAGCTCCTATAAGGTCAAATAAACTTTGTTTAACCACTTACGTAATCCTCCGTCAAAATCAGTCAAGAGTGCGCTCATTCTCCTCAGTTTCATTTTTTAATGAACGGAAAAGGTCGACAAATCAGGCGGTATTAAAGACACCATCGTCTTTTAGTCCCATCCGTGTGTATACATCATTAATATGCTTGTGAATATATTGAAGATCACTTGCCTGCTCATGCTGTCTGATACGGTCTTCATGGCGAGAATTGGATAACCGAATGCAACGTTCCCGTTGTTCAACAATGTACTCAGTACACTGGGTATGTTCAAACATGACCTCTCCCCATTGCCTGGCAGCGCGGAGATACAACCCTCTTTCTTCCAGGTCCCGGGCAAGTATCACCGATTTGGTCGCTGGTATCTGGTACATTTCTTCAGCGAGCAGGAACGCTGCTGCACATTTTCTTTGTCCCATATCTACCTCTACCCTTTGTATAGAGTCGACATCTGGGCAGAAGTGAATGAGATTAACTCTTCAACCTGCCATTCGCTGATACTCTCCTGGTGGATAACCGAGTCCAGAAGTGAGCAGAAGACCCGACCTTCACAGAAGGCATCGAATAAGGTTTGCCAGGCACCGGCGAATCGCCCGGCCAGTTTACTTCGCTGACGTTTACTGCGGCAGCGATGCAATTCTTGCTGAAACAAGGATTCGTTTTCCGCACTGCTTTTTTCATGCAGAGCATCCCATAACTGGTTGAACCGTGTTTCAGTACAATTTCTGGCCGTTACCATCGTCATAATATTTCCTTCAGAGGCGGTTAAGCCTGTATCAATGTTGCTATTTGATATCTATTTTCCACGTAATATTCAGGTGACGAAATCTCAGCTATAAATCGCTGATGGCTAATTAGTCTGACCCGCATTTCTCCCGGTTGTACGCCCCACCAGGTAGCACCCATTCTTTTGACATGTTAATGACGGGCAATGTATAGACCGGATTTACCGCTTGCAGCAGCGCTTCCTCATCCGTGATATTAATAGGAGAAATATTCTGGCTTAGATCCAGAACATTTATTCGTTTACGACTGATAGTGACCCCAAAGCGGTTTTCATAGTTGGCCATTGCGTGAATACGCTCGGGGAAATAATGTTTGATGGTTGCCCATATGCGAGCACTGTTGTATATACACGTTAAGCATGAACTGCGACCCCATCCAAGACGATACGGTACTGGGGCTGTAACACGATGTTTTGCTAAAATCTCCCAGACTTGTTCTTCAGACCATTCAAGTACTGGCCTCCAGGCATCAACTTGTCTTTTTTTGCAACTGCTGGTATGTGGCTCCAGTTGTAAGTAATTGAATCTATTAGAGCTTTCCGCTCTCCTTTCCCCCGTAATAAAAAGCACCTTTTTTCCGTCAAAGCGTCTCTGATTTGTGAGTGCTCGCCGACCAACATCAATTTTTAGTGCTGATGAGCACCAACGTGTTTTAAGGCTTGGTGATTGCTGAGGGAACCGAAGTCGCGTGGCGGGAGTGCTTCGCTGGATATCACGTTCCGCGATTATTAATCCATCTGGGGTTTCGATACATTGCGGGCGACTGTAGCCATTCTCTTTCAGCATCTCACCTTCCATTCCTCCCTGAAGCCAGGAGAACATCAACGGTATCTGAAATGTTGAAGCTATTTTGCGGTTGTAGTCGGCCATAAATGGCCAGTCCATTAAAGTACTTCCCTCGCGGCCATCAACATCGTGATGCCAGAGTTCCACCCTGGACAGATCGACCCCGATGTCAATTAAGTGGAGAAGGCAGGCTATGGAGTCTTTTCCGCCGCTAAGGCAAATGATTATCACGTCATAGCAAGATATGTCGATATCTGGAGCGTTCCTGTACGTTTGTCCTGATAGTGGCGTGGTGATGCCTGCTATGCTACTCAGTGCAGGAATAATAAAGTTATCGTCGATTAAATCACTCACTTGCCGCGCTCCTGCTCTGAAGTGAATTTGTCAGAATCGCAGCAAGTCTAGTCTCGCCTAATGATGAGGCCAGATCTGATAGCGCTAGTTTACCTGCTGCTTCCATACCAAGTGCCTTTACTCGACTGGTATCAAGAACTGCAATTCTTTGGCCTGTTGCCTTACAGACAAGCGCATATCGACATACGCTTAATGTGCGATGGATGATGAATGAGAACATTTGATTGTCGATTTGTGCGCTGAATTTGCAGATCACATTTACTTTATGCGTCAACCCATTCTGGATTATGATTGTTGCAACATCGTCTTTAGGCATATCTACCTCCGGCTTTTTACTAAGCCTAATACGACGCTAACAGCTGACGAAATTTGCTTACAGATATAACTTTCACTGCAAATATCGTGTTATGAGTGACTGATTACTGCTTTGGAGACAGAATGGATTTTTCTAAAACTACTGTAGTGAAACCCGGTTTAATTGGTGATAACAACGCGTATTGGGCGATGCACTTTTGCTCAATTATTGAAACCCTTTATGATAATAACCGGATGAAGGTACGTTTTAATTCCCCTCTCATGGGGAAACATACACCAACAATGAGAAACCTAGTTTCATTAGCTGGTGAAGGATATTTTTCTTTAATTAAAGATCAGTTCAGAAACTTCGGTCTACAAAATTTGCTCTGCCACTATCTGATGAGTTATGAAGGTAGAGAAGTCTTAAATACTATACTTATTAATTTGTCTGATTATCGCAATGTCGATATCCTCGCTAATATGAGCCAGTTTGGTGTATTCATTAGCTGCCGTGACTTTAGAAGTGGCACTAATTTTGCGGTAGAGCATAATCCTTATCTACTTGGCCATGAGAATGTCTTTTATAATTCAGTTTATAATAGCTTAAAGTTTGCAGATCTATGCATTCTTTTCCGTATGAGAACGAATCCTAACCAAGAATCAGCTACTTTGTTTGGCATTCTTGGAGAGGTCGAAGGAAACAATGGTCAGGACTTGAAGAGACCGGCCTTCTGGGGAAGGAAAGGTTTGTATTTGTCTTTTGGTATTGGAGTCAATCCTAAACCCAAGGGGGAAAAACGTTCTAATCAATTTCAGCTTAATGACTGTACTTGCCAGTGGGTAAACGCTGCTGATGGTTATAAATTTGTCGCTATTTTTGAGTCAGAACACCATCTTGTTACAGATTATCTCGATGCAATAGGTACTATTGAACACCTTAATAAATTTGGCCCCAACCATCCTTTTCTAACACATTATCCAGCTCGGCACATTCTAAACATTGTGAGAGATGGCTGGGATAAATCAGTTGATATATTGATTACTGAACTGCGACGTTATCTTGCGCCTAACGAATTAGCTTCGCTAGGAACAAATCCAGTAATACCCTTTATACCCTCATTCAAACATTAAAATAAATGGGGCTACGGCCCCATTTTTTACTCACGATATAAGATGTAATAACATTTTCTGACCTGCATACTGTTGTTCAGGTAACCACAAAGTGCTTCACGACCATCCTGACTACGACCTATCCATAGGCCAGCCAAGCGTTTATCTGGTTGCTCAGACAGTATGAAAATTTTGCTGTTAATAAGACCAATGAATGGGCGTTCTACTCCCTGGGGGACTACAAAATTCCCCAGCGGTTTGTAACTTTCCAGGTTCAATACGATCGCAGCTGTCTGGTCACTGGAATTGTCAGCATCGTCCTGTTGCTCGCTGGCAGCAGGTTGTTGGTAGTTTTGAGAAGGCTGCTGAGCATAGAAATCGTTCGGATCGATCGATTCTGCGCTGGTTATGAAGGGCAATAGTGCTAAAAGGCCAAAAACAGCTTTTTTCATATGTCCACCATAGGGTTATGCGTTTAAATATGATTAGGCTATCAGTACCAATGCTGTCAGGCTAAAAACAATGGGGACAAATTGAGGGCTTTTATGTTGTGTTTATTGCTATTTTTGTCCTGCAATAGCATCTATTTCACACAATACACAGTGACATTTAGCTGGTGGCTCAAGTCGTTCGAATTGCGTCAGATTATGCAGACGTAATCGAGGTATACGTCTGACAGCATGATGGCCACACGAAAGTTCAAGAAACCAGATTCGTCCGTTACGGCTCCCGTCCTGAACCTTTACGTTTACAACTTCTCTCCATATGCGAATCATGGCTAACCTTCTGCCGGGCTCGGTGGTTCATCGTTGTCCTGGGTAATTTTAACGTAATCACCCTGATTGATAACGATTACTTCATTAAGATGAGGGCTGTAACGTACCCTCTCTACTTCGTCGAGATAGTCCACATGTCTACGCGCCTTGTTATTCGAGAAGCCGAGCGCTTTCCCTATTGCGTGAACTGATGGCCCACGGCCACCATTTCTGTTCATGTATTTTTTGACATACGTGATGATTGCTTTCCTGTCACTGGTCATGTCCGGGAGTTCGGCAATGTCATCATGACCTTGTCCTTTCGCTACGCGCAGCGTCATAGACTTTCTTTCACCATCGATAATGATTCGTCCCTGGTCATGCAACTGCCGGATACGCCGGGAAACGAGCCCTTTTGAATACCCCAGAGAAGAACAGATCTGCTCGTAAGACGGTGCTGCACCCTGCTCTTTGATTTCTGTCACAATGAAATCAAAGAGCCTGTCCAGGTGGGCATTTGCTTTTGGGGCGTTCTGTGCTTTTCCAGAAACACTACCGGCGTTGTCTTCAGTCATATCCCTTCCGTCCAGTTGGTGGTTGTTAATTAATGCGGGCTATCGACGTTCTTCGTCGAACTGAGACTAAAAGGCACGACGTCCGCTTTTACATCAGTTAAGGAGTGATTACCGCAGAGTTGCCCTTTAACTTTAGTCAGGCCCACCAGCGCATCCTCAAGCAGTTCTGATTCCTGAGATGTCACATTACTACCCAGTTCCATACCGATTTTTTCGCCCGCGTCCTTGAGGATACTGATAGCACGATCGATAGATTCACTGTACATAATCGCCACCTTGTTCGTTTTGTTAACATAGCCAATTAGTGCGTGTTCAGCTATAGCTGAGTTGTTTTATCACCTGTTTATGCGGCCCTTTTTCTTGCCAGGCAGCGAGCTAAAACCCGTTCCCTGGCTTCATGCTGCTCATCGATACAAAGCTGAATTCCCAACCCCAGGATGTAACGCTCCTGAAGTTCTGCCGGATGGAGGAAATTGAGCGCGGTGAAACCAGCTGGCACGGAACCATATTTGGCCAGGCTGTCTTCGTAACGTCGCTGGGCTATTTCACAAATTAAGTTATATTGAGCAATAGCTGCCTCACGTCCAACTTGATTGAATATTTCAACCGCCAGGACTTCCGAACATGTCTGCATTTTTGCATCCGTTTTGTTTACCTGACATCAGTATCACCCCGATGTGCTGGCTAACGAAATTTACGGATAGATGAATGTAATGAGGGGAATAGAACGTAATGGAATGTTTATACTGAACCCAAATTATGGGGAGCTTGATAATCAAATGTGGAAGTCTGTTGAGAAGCAGACTTCCAGACTTGGTATTAACTGGTTTTCTGACTATTAAGCCAGCTGATTAGCTCATCTTGCGTGTCAAAAGACGCGACAAAGGTCTGCTCCTGATCAGGACGTTGTGCATCCCTTATCGCTCTGAATGGAGCTTCACCGCTATAGTAGAATATTGGCTCCGCACGGCGTTTGACCCATGCTGATTGCTCGCGCTCTGCGAGCTCGCAGGCTTCTTCGTAATTGTCCGCTACTCCCAGCACTGTCGAACGATCCCAAGCTCCTCCATTCAGGCATCGAACAGTGATTTTCCCGTCCGGGCAAGTAATGCCATATGGATGATCCCACCAGGCATCAAGCTGAGACTTTGAGCGCTTTTCATTAGGTGTATCGTCGAAGTTTTTAGGTAATACCGGATTAAGGGGTATGCAGTTTGGCACTTGGATTCTCCCTGTAGCCTGAATCTACAAATAGGCAGTAAGCAATGTTCGTCAGGTTAACATGTACCTCCTGTTAGGTAATTAAGTACTTCGTTCCATTTTCGATATTCGCGTTATCTGACTCATTTTCTCCGACTTCAGGAGATCTCCATGCTGCTACGTAAGCCATGTGAATCAGGCTTGTTTTTCGCCCCGCTTTGACCCCATTTCCATGATGTTCTCAAACCTCGCGCTGTTACAGTAGGACAACTGCTACTGACGAGGTGAATATGACCAGATACCTTGGATACTGCGCCCTTGCGCTCCTTACCGTCCTGCCGACCGCTTCGGTATATTCTGCTGTACAGAATGATACAATGGGCCTATACGCTCCCGATCCCAGCTACACACCTGACATCCAAAATTCAGCACCTGTAACGCCTTCTCCGGGGGATGACAGTCTGTACAGTGATGACGTACCCGATTCATCTACCGCTCCAGAAAGCACCATTACCCCCCTGAATAGCTTTGATGTTATGTCTTTTTCTATAGGGCCGGTAAGCCTGCGGATGACAGCTTCTGAAGCGATCACTGCTATCACTGACAAACTTGGCCAGTCTGCTGGTGAAGAAATTCAAAAGCGCTACAGTAACAACTCATTGAATAGTATTTTCTGGGGAGATGCTCACCAGGAGACGGTGGTCTATTTTATCCCCGATACGGCAGTTGACCCCATTGAGCCGGTGGCTTACAAAATCCGCTTTTCATTCAGCAACCCTGATCTCTTACTGAAGTCGGCGATCGAGAAATATGGAGAGCCTTCAGTCTCTGATGCCCAGAGAGGTCGTTATATCTGGTGCAAGGCACTGGCGGAGAAAACGAATAAGTGTGATGACAGTAAATCTGAGCTTACGCTGACAACGCGAGAAGTTGAAGACACTGGCATCCTGACTCTCAGCGACCCAACGGTCTCATTTGATGCCTCGCGGACTGCAACGGCCACCCCGGATAAAGACCAGGCTGCGACTGAAGATAACCAGGGGCCATTGCCACAGCTCTGAAGTCGTCCGTCGCTGTCCAGCATCCTTTTGCAGGATTACTAAACCGACTGAATTCGTCAGCCGGTTTTTTTATCTGAATTTTACATTAGCGTCTGAAAGTACGCTTTCCAAACGGGCTTATCTCTTTGACGTGAAAACCCGCATTAGTCAGCATCCTGGCCATGACAACTGATGCAGGAAGACAGGATGCCTCCACTTTATGGCCGGGAGTAGCATCCAGAATACTTTGCAACATGGAGCGCCCAAATCCTTTTTGTCTTTGACTCCTGGTAACACCAAACATCCTGATTTCCAGATGTGAAGCAAGTCCATTTGCACCATTTTTGCCCGTCAGTAGGGCAAAACCTATCGCTGCGCCATTATGTTGAGCATCAAAGACAAACAAGAAATCGGCGCAATTCTCTCCCCGTTCCCGCCTGGCAATGGCTTCTGAGATCTGACTTTCGAACTGAGACAGTCCGTCATCATCATCAAAGTTAAAATACCCATCCCGCATACCGTCGCGAATCACCGCTATGATAAAGGGAACATCCTGTTTGGTTCCAAAGCGCATTTCAGGGGCAGATAACACCGTCATCAGTTTGTCTCTCGTAACCGTTATTATTCCATCAATTTGATTACATGGAGGTAAAGAGGTCAATAGAAATGAACGGGGTATTTCGCTGATGACCATTTGATCGGTGTTAGTGGTTTCAGTAGCAGAGCCAGGAGGTATATAAGGCCAGCAAAAATGCCAGCCTTTTTCATTTAAACCGGTTTTCTTATGATTCTCTTGATCGGCATTCCTGCCTTATCAAAATATCGGGTTGGCCATATTTCTTGAGGTTCTTCACCAATTGCATTAGCGATGATGATCTCGCCTCTAGGCCAGTCACGTGTCAGTGCATTTGCCAGAGTGCTGCTTGAAAGACCGTTAGCCCTACTCAGTGAGGCAAGTGACAAACCTTTCTTATGTAGCGCAGCTATGATGTCTGCCTTATGCCAGTCCTGTTTTTCCATCTCCATTTCCTTTGGTGGTGAATCGGAACATGGTTTGCAGTACCAGCTAATGACGACTGGCGAGCCGTAAGGCTCCCACGCCCCGACCCACCATTGACAAAAAACAGGCGAGCGAGTGCGAACCGTTCAAGTACATGAACGGCGTGTCATTAGTCGGGGCTGCAAATCCCCACTCTTACGATTTAGTAAGGGCTACAACAGTTTACAGCATTTAAAGGGTGTATCAGAAGTGTTAATGCCGTAAGTTTGCGAGTCGGTTTGAAATTCAGATAATAACTATGCTTAATGGCCTGTTCAGGAAAGCACTTCGATGCTGTTCATATAGCCAAAGCCGAATATCCGCTTTCTGCCGATCCCGAAAGCGTATGCCTGTTCAAGTGCGCCGACATCTTCAATCACGCATTCAGCATCGTACTGGCTCATCGGTACAATGATCTTGTGGGATGTACGGCCAACGCTCCCGGGCTTAATAATATGGAACTTGGTGCTTCGAACGATACGTAACCGTCCACAGATCACTCCGGCCCGTTCCAGGTGATAGTGGATATAATCCGGGAGTTCATGGGCAGGTGGACAAATCTCTCTTTTCCGGCCTCCAGCTTCCTCGCGTCGAATAGTGGCCAGCGAGCCGCAGATTCGAATTTTCTGGCCAGACACAAACATGATTTCCTTCATGACTTCGCCAGGGAGCCCGAGTGCAACAGCCGTTCTCAGAACAACCTGGGTGTCGGAGGCACTTTGTTTGCGAGAGTAGAAGGTGTATGGGAGTCGCGACCCAGAACGTTCCTGGACTACCTTATCCAGTTGCTGGTGGATCCCATACACGTCACCTGGGGCGATTCTGAACCTGAGCGCACATTCAAAGTATTTCACGCCACATTCCTTGCTGAACATAATGAATTTTCAATATTAGTTTCAGGGTATGGCATGGACGGCGAGTGACGAAATTATGAGGGGGGAATACGGCCAGTCCTTTGGCCGGTGTGGTCAGAGAATCATTTCGATACTTTCGCCGTGGAATATACCGATCACATCTGTCTTGAGGCGGTTACTCCTCGGCTTTACTTCATTGGCCACGAACTCTGGCAATGGCCGAATTTTCACGTGCTCATCCTGAATGATAATGAACGGCATAGATGAAGCGGCAGAAAGACGCAGTATCTGGTCGGGGTGTTCAGGATCAGCCATCGCGATGTTTGCAGCTGGATGCACTTTAACCGGACGGCGTAAGCGAAGCTTTTCTTCCGGTACACGCGCAATAGCCTTAATCAACGAGTTGAGTCTGACTGATTTATCTTCATCTTCCTCGATGTCCTTGCCCATCTTCTGGAGCAACTCGATTTTGTTAACCCTGCTAAAAAGCGTCTTTTGCCTCCAGCCGAAACTGACCAGATTGACGTTAGCATTATCAAACATACGCAGCTGCCGATAGAGATGCAGGGTCATGACACCAGGGCAGGCGCTATGCAGCGCGTTGAAGCGCATGTATTCCGGTCGGCGATCACCACCGTAGTTTTCGATGATGTGGCGTTGAATGCTCTCTTTATGCTGGTTGATGGATGTCACCAAACGGGTAACCAGCTGAGAGAATTCCGCATCTGTATTGTCGTACCATAATACGCCGGTAGTGCGCCGAGCGGACTTCTGCGAATAGCCATCCCTGATATGCAGGTCAGCGTATGCCGCGCAGGCAGCATGGACAGCATCGTGTCCCTGTTTCAGCTCAGGCATGATGTGTTCGATGGCCATATCTTCTTCGCCATCAGCAACGGCTGGCAGGACGCAGACACTCGCCTTGAGCGGAAGCCGGGAACCCAGCACTCCACGAAGTTGTGTGATCTCGCTCTCCAGCGTCTGGAAAGTTGTTGAGATATTCATTTCTATCCCCGAAAAAGGGCTCTAAACTCCCTCCGCTGCACGGAGGACTGTATGTACATACATACTCATAACAAGCGAAACCGAGTATATCAAGTTCGTTTTGTTTACAGACGAATTTTATCGATGACGAATGAAGTTTTCACTGCTGATTAGCCAATCCTGACGCGAGGGATTTCATTAATGTTAGTGAGATAGGATGGTGACAATAACTCCCGCCGCATCGTCCAGTCTTTGTCGATGCCCTGGCCCGCAAACCATAATTTCCCCCGACCTGACCGGTTAATTCTATCCATCACGCCCATCAACGCTTCACCATTGGCAAAGAGTCGGTTCTCACCAAACAAATCGAGCTGGCTGGTGGCGCTATCATAAAAGTCAGATAGCATCACTCCGGCTTTATGGTATCGGTATCCCTCCTGCCAGATATGCCGGAGCCCTGCGACCGCAGCCGCAATGATTTCCCGGGTATCGGCGGTGGGGTTTTCCAGCTTGACTGTCTGCTGGCCACTGTAAGGGGCCGTTTTCGAATAGTAACTTGTGCCAATAAAAACCGTTATGCAGCGACAGTATTGCTTCTCTTCGCGCAGCTTCTCGCCTGCACGTTCGGCATACTCACACACCGCCTGGTGCATTGCTTCGTAGTGCTCTATTTTCTGGCCGAATGAACGCGAGCTGATGATCTGCTGCTTAACCTTCCTCACCTCTTCCAGGGCTATGCAGGACTCGCCATTCAATTCGCGCTGCGTTCGCTCCAGTACGACTCCAAATGTGTTACGGATAAGCGATGTTGGCGCATTGGCCAGATCGAGAGCAGTCCTGATGCCCATGCTGTTCAGTCTGGTGGCATATCTCCGGCCCACCCCCCAGACATCGCTTACGTCAATATATGGCAATAATTTACGTTGTCTTTCTGGACTGCTGAGATCAACCACTCCGCCTGTTTTAGTCCATGTTTTTGCAGCTTTATTTGCTAGTTTTGCCAAAGTTTTAGTTGTCGATATGCCCACCCCCACGGGTATATGGGTGCTCTTTAATACGGTTTTCTTTATTTCTCTTCCATAGTCATCAAAATTATAATTTTTCTGCATTCCTTCAAACGAAAGGAAAACTTCATCAATACTGTAGACCTCAGTATTACTGGAGAATTTAAATAATGTCTCACACACCCTACGGGAGATCTCCGCGTACAAGGCATAGTTAGAACTGAAAACATGTACACCGTTAGCTTCAAAGAATGCTTTCTTCTGGAAGTACACGTCACCATTCTGGATACCTAATTTTTTAGCTTCCGCTGAACGTGCCACGACCATGCCATCATTGTTCGAAAGGCATACAATTGGCTTGTTCACCAGATCGGGCCGAAAGACTCTCTCGCAGGAGGCGTAAAATGAGTTGCAATCCACCAGGCAGAACATCACAAGGCCTTGTACACGATGAAGGTCACCACGCCAAAAATGGCCAGTTCTTCGCCTTCTTTCAGATAGATCGGTGACATCCGGCTATTCATTGGCAGTAGCGCGGGAGCCGGGCTTAGCTGCAACCGCTTAATGGTGAAATCACCATCAACGGTCGCAATCACAATATCCCCCTCTTTCGCCTCAAGTGAGCTATCCACGATGACCAGATCGCCTTCGTGAATACGTGCCTCTACCATCGATGAACCTGTTACTCGTAAGAAGTAGGTTGCAGATGGATGTTTGATGAGGTGAGTATTTAGATCAATAAATTCATCAACATAATCGGAAGCGACTGAAGGGAAACCTGCGCTGACAGGCTCAACGAACAACGGGAATTGGCCTGGTGATTGTTGTGTCACTGGGATAAGTTTCATAATGCTCTGCTCTTCGTGGTGCTGTATATCCATACAGTATTATAGACAGGAGCCAGGAATTTTCGCACCTCCTTTTCCGAAAGTTATTTTCCGCTATCACTCTTCAGGTTTTTCTTATCACTTGTCCAGAAGTGGGTAACTGCACATAACAAATTGCAACCATATGATTCCTCAGTTCATTTTCAGAATTTACTCGTGCTTACTTCGTATACAATTCGGAATTTATCCGTACATTTTATAAGGAGTAATAACGATGAAGCAGTTTACAAATGAAGCAACTCAACAAATGCTGGCCGACTTTGACAAATCCCCTTTCTCTGACGCTGATCTGGCCGCAATGGATGTGGATGCTCGACAAATTATTGAGCAGAACGCTGAAAGGGATCGCCAACACCCGGTAACAGCAATCTGGCGTGTTGCGGTCGAGGGAAGCCTGACTGCGCGAGGTGGTGTCGTAACCGCTGTTGATAGCGCCAGGGTTATGGATCTAGGCAACGGTCAAATGGTCAAAATCGCAGTGGAGGGTGATGCAGTCACTTATACCGATGGTTCATCTGCACGGATTGTTTCAAGCGCTGGCCAGAAAGCTACACACTTCGAGAAAGGGCTCGCGCTGGTGGGCAGCGTACTGGATAACGGGGATGAAATTGTCTCGACCCCGCAGGACAGATTAGTGCTGTTATCGCGCAAAGGTATGGCTGAAGCCCCCGACTTTCTGGCAATACCCGGAGGCGTGACTCATGGGGTATCGAACTAACAATTATGGCCGGGGCCAGGCGCTCCACGGAGATAAAACCACCACAGGCGCGACCGTCCTTACTTGGGGTCAGTTTGGATATCGAAAATTATTGTACTATAAGGGCTTCCCCGGCGTGTCAACGCCGGTGTTTATGGTTTCTGTCTGCTCTTCAGTAAAAATAAAGGGGAGAGACTGCGGTACTATAAACGGCCATGATGAATCGTCATCGATTCGGACCCTGATGAAAGACGCGCGTGAGGTTCTTGTTCGTTAAGCGGATACGTATATCCTGTACAATAGCCAGATAGGCCTCACGGGGTCTAACCCTTTATCATCAACGAATTGCAGGTCAGATGGTTATTTTGTTTCGTGCTTTAGCTGGCTGAGTACAGCCTGAAATCATCACCGTAATGCAATGATGCCCAGCACAGCCTTGCGTTTTTGGCGGCGATGGCTACAACGGCACGCCAGTATCCTCTGCGATCGACCAGTGAACAGACCCAACGACTGAATAAATCAGTCCTTTTCTCGGCACCAATCAGAACCGAACGAGCCCCCTGAACCAGTAGCGTTCGCAGATACGAATCGCCAGCTTTAGTTATCCTGCCAAGCTTTGATTTCCCACCACTGCTGTACTGCGATGGCGTTAGTCCCAGCCAGGCTGCCAGTTGTCGCCCATTTTTAAAATCGTGTGCATTACCGATACTGGCGACCAGCGCACAGGCCGTTGTGGGACCAATCCCTTTCAGTTCCATCAATCGCTGGCTGCGGTGATCTGTTTTTGCCATGCGGGACAAAATCCGGTCATATTCAGTAATATTATCTTCAATACGATCAATGTGTTCCAGCAGGTCATTAACACATTGTTGAACCTGAAGTGGCAAAGAACTCTTCTGCTCAGAAACCATGTGACGCAGGGCATCTGTACTTTGTGGGGCGATGACACCGAATTCCGATATCAAACCTCTCAATCGGTTATATGTTGCTGTTTTCTCTTCGATAAAACCCTGTCTGATACGGTGTAGGCATTGCATCGCCTGCTGGCTCTCATCCTTCACTGGTACAAACCGCATATGCGGGCGACGAACTGCTTCACAGATAGCCTGAGCATCAGCTGCATCATTTTTGCCTGATTTACCGGCCATGCGGTAAGGAGATACAAATTTAGCAGCCATCAGCCGTGGTTCATGACCATATTGCCGAAACAACCTTGCCCAGTAGTGAGCCCCGGAGCATGCCTCCATCCCGATAACACAGGGAGGTAAACTGGCAATCAGCTCAGGAAGGGCAGCACGCGATACTTTGGGTTTAACCAGAACAGTTTTACCGTGTTGGTCAACGCAGTGAACAGCGAACACATTTTTAGCAAGATCGATACCGACAGTCGTGATGGTCATAACGAATCCCTCCGGGGCTATGTTTACCCCATGATTGCACAAGAGTTAATCAGGCGCATATCCAGGGGAAGTCCCTTCCATTCGTTAAGGCTATTTTTTGACCTTTCGACTTTAGCGGGTCTCAACCGACGAAACTTACCGGAAGCCGGTATCCGGTTGCTTTTCCAGATATAATCGCCTGTCAGATTGATATGCTCCCAGCCTAGCGGGGACAAATGCGACAGCAATTGATCGTTGATCTTCACCCCTTTACGCTTCAGGGCATCGACCGCTCTTTCCATATAGACGGTATTCCACAGCGAGATAGCTGCCGTCAGCAGCGTCAGTCCACTGGCGCGATAGCTCTGATTTTCCGGTTTACGATCCCTGATTTCACCCAGACGGTGCAGGAATACCGCGCGCGCCAGCGCGTTACGGGCTTCTCCTTTATTCAGTCCCGCCTGGACCCGCCGACGAAGTGCCGGATCGCGGAACCAGTCGATCATAAACAGCGTTCGTTCAATACGGCCAATTTCTCTCAGTGCTTTGGCAAGTCCATTTTGCTTTGAGTAGCTGGCAAGCTTTTTCAGCATCAGGGATGCCGTCACTGTTCCCTGCTTTATCGAGGTTGCCAGACGCAACACTTCACGCCAGTGAATTTCGATCTCTTTCAGGTTCAGGCTGGTCGTTGATATCAGTGACTGAAGCGCCGGGTACTGGTCTGCTTTCCCTTTGATAAACAGCTTCTTGTCATGGAGATCCCTGATTCGCGGACAGAACGCAAATCCCAGCAGATGCATCAGGGCAAAGACATGATCGGTGAAACCCGCGGTATCGGTGTAATGCTCCCTGATTTTCAGGTCACTTTCGTGGTACAGCAAGCCATCGAGAACATGGGTTGAATCCCTGACCCGACTTATTATGCAGGTGTAAAACGGGCTGTATTGATCCGAAATATGGGTATAAAACTGTCGTCCGGGCTCCTGCCCATATTTCGGGTTAACCTGTCCTGCGTAGCGGCCAGTGCTGCCTGTTCTGAAATTCTGTCCATCTGATGATGATGTTGTCCCGTCTCCCCAGAATGCCGCCAGCGGCCTTTTCCCCTGCGCGTTTACCAGTTCTGCAAGGGCGGCTGAATAGGTTTCGTCGCGGATGTACCATGCCTGAATATCTTCAAGTGATGATTTGGTACTCCCGGGGCAGGCTTCTGCCATTTTTGTCAGGCCAAGATTGATGCCATCCGCAAGAATGGTGGTGAGAAGCAGGCGGGTATCGGGACGGGTAATGTCATTTTTTATATGCGAAAAATGTCGGGTAAACGTCGTCCAGCCGTTTACCTCATCGAGAATTTCCGTGATTTTAGGGCGCGGTAGCATGCTGTAAACCAGCTCTGCCAGCGGTGAAACCTGCGCCGGTACGCAGTTATCCAGCGGAGAGACTTTTACGCCCCTGTCGGAAATTTCCACATCGGGCAGTTCACCAAGGGCTGCCATGGCATTGACCTCTTCAAGTCTGGACTGAAGCAGGGTCATACGGCTGGTAATGTACTCATGGTAATCAGCAGATACGGGCAGTGGCAGCGCCGGAGTGAGTTTGTCAAAGTCCTTTTCGGGAATGAGGTAATCATCAAAATTTTTGTAGCGCCGTGAGCCTTTAACCCAGATGTCCCCGGAGCGCAACGCTCCCTTAAGCTCGCTGAGCGCACAAAATTCATAATACTGCCGATCAATACCCGCAGGTGTAATCACCACCCTGTGCCAGCTTTCAGGGACAAACTCAAGCGGCGCAGTCGCCGGAACTTTACGTGAGTGCTTCAGGTACATATCCTTGATCACAACCAGCGCATCAGCCAGAGGTTGCGCTGCCGGGGTTGCGACTAACTGTAAAGTGGATAACATGCGTGGGGCATATTTCCGTAATATGCTGTATTTCTCGGTAATAATATGCAGCGGGTCAAAATTATTTTTTCTGGCGAGATGGCGTGTTTCCTCCAGACTGGCGACAAATTCAGGCCATGGGAGTATATTTTCTATTGCGAGCCATGGATCGTCACCGGAATCGCGGGCATCAGACAGCGCCTGACCGACATCGATGTACTGCCTCAGTTTTGACTGGATCAGCTTTCCGGTCTGCTGAAGGCGCTCTGCCTGTGTTCTTTTGGCTTTGCTGAAAAGGCTGTTCAGCATTCGCTCATGCAACTCAATCACTTCGTCTGTCAGTGTGGCTCTGGCTTCTTCCAGCACGCACACCAGGATCGCATGACGCCGGGTTGCTGAAAATCGGGTCAAATCACGGCTACTCATCTTCCGGCCTTCCCGCGCCAGTTTCAGCAACCGGTTCTGGTGAATGGTACGATCTATACCTTCCGGTAATGCCAGCGATTCAACGCTGCTGAGCCGATCAAGATGTTGCAGCACGTTCTTACCATTGATTTTACCCGGCGGTTGCAGAAGCCATGTCAGCCTGGAAGACTGATTATCCGATGACTCAAGTAAACGATCCAGGGCATCCCTGTGAGCCGGAGTTAACGGGGCATTCAGAGTCTGAAATACGATTTTATCGCCGCCTGCCATGGCCTCAGCACAGGTACGCTCCACGACATCAATCGCGGGGATTATTACGTTGTTCTGCCGGAGCCAGACCAGCATCTCTTCGGCCAGGAGAATACCTTTATCAGTACGCGTCGCCATCGACAGCAGGTGTGTAATACAGTCCTGCTGTATTTTGCCGGTAAATGCCTTCACGCCAAGATAGCGGTACAGTTCGGTTAAATGCTCGCGCCGGGTCGTATCCCTGCCGGAAAGGTAAGCAGGCCAGAGATCACCGGTAAGATTTAGCCTGCTGGCGATATGTTTCAGCAGTGCATCAGAGGGTGGGATTTTTTTATCCGGGGCAAAGCCAACATTTTTCAGATAGCAAAGAAGGACGGCAAAACCAAAACGGCTGGCGGGTTTACGGTGAGCACAGATAAGCGCCAGATCATGCTCACTGAAATAGGCCATCCGGGTCAGCGTTAACTCATCGTCTGGCAATGCCAGTAATGATTCTCTTTCCGACAGAGAAAGAATCTGCCTCCTTGCCATATAGTTTCCCTCATAAATTATCCGATGCGGTATTTTTAACAAAAATGGTTATCGCATAAGGGTACACCCTGACGGTATAACCAAAACGTGACATCACACGATTTATGCCATAACCTATATGCGATAGATTAAATGCAATAACTTAAATGCGATATTATGGCGGAAAAATGTTCATCAGAGCTTATTTAAGGGCATCGACGGAAGATCAGTTCGCTGACCGGGCAAAAGAGATGCTGGAGCAGTTCGTTCAGCAGCGGGGACATAAAATCGCCAGCTACTACCGGGAGAATATCAGCGGCACAAAACTTGATCGCCCTGAGCTGGGGCGCTTACTGATGGACAGTCACCACAATGATATCTTGCTGGTCGAACAGATAGACCGTCTGACCCGTCTGAGCAACAGCGACTGGATGACGCTGAAAAAGCAGATAGAAAAACATGAGCTGCGGATTGTCAGTCTTGATGTGCCCACCTCATGGCAGGCGCTGTCAGATAAAGATCCTTCGCAGGCGGACCCGATTACTCGCGCAGTAATAACCGCCATCAATAACATGCTAATCGACCTGATGGCCGCGATGTCGCATAAGGACTGGCTGAGCCGCCGACAGCGGCAAAAACAGGGGATTGAACGGGCTCATACACTAGGTAAATACCAAGGTAAGCAAGCTGATCGGGAGCGTCACCAGAAAGTACTGTATTATCGGCAGGTTAAGAAATTGAGTATTCGTGAAACCGCAGATGCAACAGGTTACAGTGCTTCGCAGGTATGTCGGATACAAGCGCTGTATAAAAATAATGAATTTTCCTGAAAGGCTGGAATAACGGTGTTTATTGCGATCATTGCATAGGCGTCATAGTTAGGGCTTGTTAATGACTAGCAGCCTGGAAGTACGCTGTGTGCCAAATCCAAAAATAGTCATTCACACCCTGAATCACTTTAAAGTGATTCAGGGTATGCGCTTATAGCTGCCATTCAAGGCGTTAATAATTTTTGTAGATTTTCTATTCCATATAATATGTTTTCAACGAATCTGGAGAAATGAAGTGCCATGTGTGTATGGCACTTCATCTCTTATTTACTCATTGACTCCGTTACCGTCTGCCAGGTTATGAAACCACCACTCAGATTATATGTCCGGAAGCCGTGAGCCTGCAGAATACGGTATGCCACATGCCCGCGCAGGCCACTCTGACATCCTATAAAAATTTCTTTATCTTTAGGCAATTTTCCAAGGTTTTCCCGCAGGGAATCAAGAGGGATGGATAGCGCGTCAGGATATTCACCAAATTGTTTCAGTTCGGCAGGAGAGCGAATATCAAGTAAACAATAACTGCCCGGTTCCCGTTGTAACACATCGCTGACATGACATATGACCGTATCTCCTTTCATTACATTTGTCGCCACCATACCAGCCTGGTTAACGACGTCCCTTGCACTGTTAAAAGGTGGAGCATAAGTCAGCTCAAGATGTTCGAGATCGTTGACGGTAAGCCCCGCGCGCTGTGCGACAGACAGGACATCGATGCGTTTATCAACCCCTTTTTTCCCTGATGCCTGAGCCCCGAGAATTTTACCGGTATCGGGGCTGAACAGCAGTTTCAGACTGATCATCGTTGCCCCCGGGTAGTAACCGGCATGATCAGCGGCATGGACGTAAACCTTCTCGTATCGGGTGCCATGAACTTTCAGCTGCTTTTCATTCGCACCGACGCTGCCAATACTCAGCGAAAATACCTTACAAATGGATGTCCCCTGACTGCCATGGTAAAGGCTGTGACGATCTAGCATGTTATCAGCAGCAATGCGTCCCTGGCGGTTGGCGGGCCCTGCCAGAGGAAAATTAGCGGGTTCCTGAAAGACAAAGTCTGGGGTTTCAACGGCATCCCCCACGGCGTAGATGTCAGGGATACTGGTCTGCATACAGGCATTGACGCTTATGCCTCCCCGTTTACCCACTGCGAGCCCGGCTCCTGTGGCAAGGCTGTTCTCAGGTTTTACCCCGATGGCGAGAATAACCATGTCGGTCTGCAGAAACCCACCCTCAGACAGTGCAACGCGGAATCCCGTCTCTGTCCGCAGTACCTCGGTGAGCGCCGTTCTGAGACGCAGATCCACGCCATGACTCCGGATTTCCTGATGCAGGGCAGATGCCATTTCAGGATCAACCGGAGCCATAACCTGTTCCCCCATCTCCAGCAGGGTCACACTGATCCCCCGTTCGCTCAGAGCCTCCATCACTTCAAGTCCGATAAATCCCCCCCCGACAAGCGTGGTGTGAGCTACGTGATGTTGCTCAATCCACCCCAGGATAGCATCCATGTCAGTAAGATTTCGCAGCGTAAAGACACCCTCTTCCTGTAGCCCGGGCAAAGGAGGGACAACCGGAGCGGCGCCGGTACTGAGGAGCAGACGATCCCATTCTTCGCTATAGACCTCCCCTGAGGTCAGATTTTTAACCGTCACCGTTTTATTAACCGGATCCACTGACGTCACTTCATGACAGATACGGACGTCTATGTTAAAGCGGGATTTAAAATCCTCCGGGGTTTTCAGAATCAGTGACTGCCTTAAAGGAATTTTTCCGCCTATATGATAAGGTAATCCACAGTTGGCGAAAGAGACATCGCTTCCCCGTTCAAACACAACAATACTGACATCCTCTGATAACCGACGAGCTCTGGCTGCAGCGGATGCCCCGCCGGCAACACCACCAACAATCACTATTTTCATTACATCCTCTCTGTTCACCCGGGGCGAAATGCCTGCCAGATATAATCGTTTCCCCGGGCCGGCAGGACGCTGCAGACCTGACGAACACGATGGCAAAATTACGATACCGTCAGTATACTAAATTATATTATATAAAAACACATAGTATGAGAAATCAGCAATGCTCATGAATGAAGACACAAAACGTCAGACAGATATGAAGAATGCGGCCCTGAGGGCAGCAGATGTCTTACGGGGACTGGCCAACAGCGACCGGTTGCTGTTGATGTGTCAGTTAAGCCTGGGGGAAGCGAATGTGGCCGGGCTGGAAGCGGCGGTCGGTATCACTCAGCCGACCCTGTCCCAGCAGCTGGGTGTAATGCGCCGCCTGAAGCTGGTCGAGACCCGACGGGCAGGTAAAATGGTATATTACCGTATTGAGGATAACCGTATCATGACGTTGTTAAATACCTTATATGATCTCTACTGCCCGCAGGCAGGCACCGGTAAAGGAAGCCATAACAACGAATAATATGATCCTGCTTTCCCCGTAAACCGTTTTATCCGTGCATCATTAACCCTGTTCAGGCTGTGAAATGCCAGACCGGAACCTGCGATACCTTAACGGGAAAACAACAGTGGTCCGGATATACCAGCCGATGATGCCCGTCACGGACAGTATTTCTCGTTCACGCATTCACTGATTAACCCACTGATTCAATGGTGTTTAATACTGTGACGGTCAGAAAAAACAGCCACAGGAACACGGATGATTCTGCACTGTCAGTAATAGCCTGTGGCTGACAAACCGTTTTTTCTGCTGCCACGGGGTGACATTATTCAAGCAGGCTACGCAACATCCAGGCAGTTTTCTCATGTAACTGGATACGTTGTGTAAGCAGATCTGCTGTGGCTTCATCATTCGCATTATTAACGAGCGGGAACAGGGAGCGTGCAGTTTTAACCACGGTCTCCTGGCCCTGGACAAGATTTTCAATCATGTTTTTTGCTGCCGGAATATCCTTATCTTCATTAACCGCTGTTAGACGTGAAAATTCATGATATGTGCCGGGCGCGAAGCATCCGAGCGAGCGTATACGTTCAGCGATATCATCAACGGCAGTGGCCAGCTCATTGTATTGATTTTCAAACATTAAATGTAAGCTGTTAAACATGGGGCCAGTTACATTCCAGTGATAGTAATGTGTTTTTATATACAGGGTATAGGTGTCAGCAAGAAGCCGGGACAGGCCGTCTGCAATCTCCACCCGGGATGATTCAGCAATACCAATATCAATGATTTGTTTACTCATAACTACCTCTTACACGGTTTCAGTGGAATATACGATATGCGATTATTCTTTCCGGTCTGAGCAAAACACGCCTCAAATTTTTATAATAACCAGGTACACCTGTCGTCTGTCACACTAGCGATGCGCCAGAGCAATATCCTGCGACGGAACAATGAATTTCGCCGTGGCACGTGCCACTGTCTGCTGTCCTTTTGTCAGCCATGCTTCAAGCAGGTAAATCCCCCTGCGTTGCCCAAGCAGTCTGGCACATACCATCAGTTTGTCTCCGGTACAAACGGGTGAAATGAATCTTACCGTCAGTTCAGCCGTCAGGGCTTGCACACCCTGCATGAACAAACAATGAGTCATTGCTGCATCCAGCAGGGTACTCGTCATTCCGCCATGTAAAAGACCCGTATACCCCTGATGCCTGTGATTGGCCGTGTAGTCCGCACATACAGAGCCATCCGGGTGCTCTGAAAACATTAAGTTCACCGTATCAGGGTTGTTGTCGCGGGAACTACAGACCATACAACAGGTATGGGCCTTTCTGGCATCAAGATAACAATTCATCTGTTTCTGCTCAGCGTCCGGTTGTACTGACGGGAGGCATCCGGAATTCAGTCAGCTGAGGGGCTCCCCCGGCATCATTACTGCCTCCTCCACACATTCCGGCTCCTGGTTTATACACAATACGGGTCTGATAAAAATCACCGCCCGTGATGAAATAAACTCATGAATGGCAACAGCGCCCGTTTCCGTGATGATGCTGACGCCCACCCTGGCACGCATTTTCTGCTGTGTTCCCGTCAGAGTGACAGCATTTTTTCCCTTTCGCCTCATGATGAAAGGACTGGCGTCCCTGCTCCGGCTTATTCAGTTCAGTCAGAACACGGGTATCCGGATCACACAGTTCAGTGAACAAACGACGACCACAGTCAGTCTGGTACACCGCGATCTGATGCCCCAGTAATTTACCCAGCATCCGTTCCCCGATGTTACGGACCACAACGCGGCTGACTTGCTGTTGAACCAGCAGGTCAACCAGCTTCCGTTTACCTGAACAATCTGCGCCCAGCGCGGGATTTTCTGTCCGGCTGAGCTCCACACCGCGCTCATCCACCAGGACAAGGTGACTCGCTTTGGTAAAATGATTTGCTACCCGGTCGTCATTCACTGGAATGGCTGTGATCATCTTGTGTAACTCCTTCCCTTTCAGAGTGCATTATTAAGGCCTTGCCCTGAGTGAGACAGTCCACAACCTTAAAACGGGCTGCTTTCAGGACATTGGCCAGTGTCTGCCTTGAAACCCCCATTGCAACAGCCGCTTCCTGCTGTTGCATGCCCAGTAAATCGACCAGCCGTAACGCTTCAAACTCATCTTCTTTTAAATGAACATGTTCAAGCTGGCTCATCGGTCGCGCATTGGGCTTAAAACAGGTATCCGCAGGGCGGCCACAGATGTTACGGGGAATTCTGGGTCTTGGCATGAAGGCTCCTTATTGGCATATGCTATATATACACTCATAAACTGGCATATGCAATATACTCTGCTCACCGGTGGAGAATTTTTTGCTTTACCCTGGAGTCTGTAAGTGGGCAGCAGGTCATGAGAGATGAAGAGAAAGAAAACAGATACTGTATGAGACTCAATTTAAAGTGCTGCCATAAGGGGGTCGTCTCAGAAAACGGAATCTATGGTCACTCCCGTTTTTGCAACACCGATTTTGACGACAAGTTGGCTTGCTTGAATCTATCCGGCGTCTGAATGGGATTTTATTCCCGCGCCTCGATGAGTTCCGCGCCTGATGAACCTCCAGAAAATATACGGCTTCAATGAGCCTTTCCGTTTTACAGGTTCCTCAACAGGCCGGTGGGCCGTTAGTATCATCAATATCAGTATTCGCAAAACCAGATGAATGATTGTTTAAACTGGTGTATTTCTGCCTTTATGCTTCGTAAGTTTGCTGTCGCGCCGTCAGTGCCCAGGCTATTCTGGCCAGCTTGTTTGCCAGAGCACAGGTGACGACAAAGTTGCTTTTCCGACACAACAACTCCCTGACCCAGTCGGCCAACTTGCCAGACTGGTGTTCCAGTTTTTGTATGAATACCCTGGCACACTGAACCAACAAAGTTCGGATCTTTTTGTTGCCCCGCTTGCTAATCCCTAACAATGTCGTCCGACCTCCCGTGCTGTACTGTCGGGGTACCAGCCCTGTTGCCGCCGCAAAGTCACGGCTGCTGGCGTACTGCTTCCCGTCGCCAATCTCAGTTGAAATAGTACTGGCAGTCAGCGTTCCAACGCAGGGAATACTCAGCAAGCGCTGTCCAACCTCATCTTCGTCCAACTTTCGTTTCAACTGAGATTCCAGATCTTTAATCTGCTCAACAAGATAGTGATAATGCTGTTGTAATTTCAGCAGTAACTGGCTGAGATAAAGAGGCAAACTACTGTCCTCAAGAAGGGTACTCAGTCGACTAATAACGGCAGCACCTCGCGGAACGCTGATACCAAATTCCAGCAGAAAAGCATGCATCTGATTAGTTGTTTTCACCTTATCCTGAACCAGGGATTCACGGACACGATGCAGAGCTCGCATTGCCTGCTGAGATTCGGTTCTGGGCTGCACGAAACGCATAGATGGACGTGATGCTGCTTCACAGATAGCTTCAGCATCAACGAAGTCATTTTTGTTGCTTTTAACGAATGGGCGGACAAATTGCGGTGATATCAGCTTTGGAAAATGCCCTAACTCTGCCAGCTTGCGTGCCATAAAGTGAGAACCGCCACAGGCTTCCATCGCGATGGTTGTTGCCGGGCATGTCGCCAGAAATTCGATTAGCTTTGGTCGGGTGAATTTTTTACGGTAAACGGCCTTCCCACGATGATCCTGACAATGAATATGGAAAGAGTTCTTACCCAGATCGATACCAATAAGCGCAATGTTTTCCATGATGGTTCTCCGAATGAAAGCCTGTCCTCAGCATAGTACTGGGAAGGAGGGAGTGACCATCTCATTAAATAAAGCACGCTAAGCCGGTGGCAGCGGTCGCAATGGCCTGAACTTCCCCGCACCGACCTTGGCACTGCTGCGCCATAGGTAATCGCCGGTCAGGTTGATATGCTCCCACCCCAGCGGGGACAGATATTGCAGCAACGTGTCGTCCAGCGCCTTGCCGTGGGCACGCAAAGCACTGGTGGCACGCTCCAGATAGACCGTGTTCCACAACACGATGGCCGCCGTCACCAGATTGAGGCCGCTGGCCCGGTAGCGCTGCTGCTCAAAACTGCGGTCGCGGATTTCACCCAATCGGTAGAAGAAGACCGCCCTGGCCAGCGCGTTGCGCGCCTCGCCCTTATTCAGCCCCGCATGGACGCGGCGGCGCAGCTCCACGCTTTGCAGCCAATCCAGAATGAACAGCGTGCGCTCGATGCGCCCATACATCCGCACCTTGTCGTTGATCGCCTTGCCGGAAGCCTGGAACTGCTGTTGATGCTTGTTCTTGGCCGCATTGAACAGCTTGCCGATGATACGGTCGTGAAGGTCGATGATTTCATCAGTGACGGTGGCCATGCCCTCGATGGCCAGTGCTACCAAGGTGGCGTGACGCCGCTGCGACTCGAACTTGGCCAGGTCGGCGGGCGTCATCTGGCCGCCTTCGCGGGCGATCTTGAGCAAGCGGTTTTGGTGTACCTGCCGTTCGATGCCAGCAGGTAGGTCAAGCGCCTGCCAGGCTTTGAGGCGTTCGATGTGTTCAAGCATGTGGCGCGAGTTCGGCTTGGCGGGCGATTGGCGCAGCCACGCTAGCCACGTCATTTTGCTACCATCCTTGCGCTTGAGGAGTTCGTCCAGGCGCTGGCGATGGACAGGTATCAAGGAATCGGCCAATGCCGCATGGATGCTTCGGTTGGCACGGGTAATGGCCTCGGCGCTTGCGCGCTCGATGGCATTCATGGCGGGTAGGATGATGCTCTGCCGCCGCTGGTTTTCAACAAGGGTGCTGGCCAGCACAATGCCTTTGTCTGTTTGCAAGGCCAGTTCGGTCAATGTATGCACGGCTTGCCGGTAATGACTCATGGTGAAGGGCTTGAATCCAAACACCGTTTGCAGCTCGACCAAGTGCTCCCGCCGTGTCTGCTCGCGCTGGCCGTAATGGTTCCAGCTTTCCACCGGCACCTTGAGTTGTGCGGCCACCATGCGCAGCAGGGGCAGAAATGGAGGATCATCGACGCCCAAGAAGATGCCAGGGAATCGCAAGTAGCAAAGCTGCACGGCGAAGCCCAATCGATTCGCGGCGCCGCGACGCTGACGGATCACCGACAGGTCGGTTTCGTTGAACGTGTAGTGCCGTATCAGTTCGTCTTTGGCATCTGGCAGTGTCAGCAGACTTTCGCGCTCGGTGGCGGACAGGATTGAGCGGCGTGGCATGGTCAGTCTTCCCGCAGGTACTGGTACAAGGTTTCGCGGCTGATGCCGAAGTCACGGGCCACCAAGGTTTTCTGGTCGCCTGCCGCAACTCGCCGTTTCAACTCGGCAATTTGTTCGCTGTTCAGCGATTTCTTTCGTCCCCGGTAGGCCCCGCGCTGCTTAGCCAGCACGATTCCCTCGCGCTGACGTTCGCGGATCAGAGCGCGCTCGAACTCAGCAAAGGCTCCCATGACCGACAGCATCAGATTGGCCATCGGTGAGTCCTCGCCGGTGAACGTTAGCCCTTCTTTGACGAACTCCATGCGCACGCCCCGTTGTGTCAGCCCTTGGACGATGCGGCGCAGGTCATCAAGGTTGCGTGCCAACCTGTCCATGCTATGCACCACCACGGTGTCGCCCTCGCGGACGAAGGCCAGCAGCCTTTCAAGTTCGGGACGTTGTGTGTCCTTGCCTGAAGCCTTATCGGTGAATACCTTGCCGACTTCTATTTGTTCCAGTTGTCGATCAGGATTCTGGTCGAAGCTGCTGACGCGAACGTAGCCGATACGTTGACCTTGCAAGATGCCTCCAAAGGTAAAAATGTCAGGATGAAATCTATTACCCTTGGCTGAATGTGTCAATAAATATAAATTAATACCCTACTCTGACGTTGTTTGTGCTCAACATCTGACATCAGGTTAGGGTATGCCTCAATCTGACGGCTGCGAACCGCCAGGGACAGGTGCAATGTCAGATTCTGTCGCGGCCTTGGCGCGTGCCTGGAAGCGTTCATAGCAATCCAGCCCGCAGAAATGTTCGACGTATTCCGCGCCTTCCGGGGTGAAGGCGGCATCGAGCGGAATTTCTTTGCAGCATACGCAGCAGGTGGTGCAACTGGCAGTGTTCGGGGCGTTTGCGTTCATGGTGGTACTCCTCCAGATTGGTAGCGAAGCTCAAAGCTGCCCACTCTCGGCTGGCTGGGAAGCGGTCATGATCTTCCCTTGAAGGCCCGCAGCAGCCGCGTCACAGACAGGACAAACAAGCCGGTCAGCGTGAGGGCTGCAATACCCCAGTGCTCCCCGATGAACGCGCCGGCCGTCGTGCCGGCTAGCACAATGGCGAGAATCGGCAAATGGCAGGGACAGGTGAGCACGGCCAGCGCGCCCCACAAGTAGCCGGTGATCGGTTTGTGCGTCTCAGACGGCAAGTGCTCTGGGCTGTTCATGGCAGACTCTCCGCGTGCTGTGCCGGTTCGGTTGGCATGGCGGCCAGTTGCATTTCGAGGCTGGCCAGGGCCTCGCGCCGACGCTCGACGAGTTGCCGCAACACGGCAAGCTGCGCAGACGCACCGTCACCGTCCGCAGCATCCAGCGCCCGGCACAGCCGCGCCAGTGCGTCCAGGCCGATACCCGCTTCGAAGGCAGCCCGTACAAAGCGCAGCCGTTGCAACGCGGTGTCATCGAACAAGCCGTAGCCGCCCGTGGTGTACGCGACCGGCCGTAGCAATCCGCGCAGCAGGTAGTCGCGCACGATATGCACGCTCACCCCGGCATCAAGGGCCAGCCGGGACACTGTGTAGGCGCTCATTGAACACCTCCTTTTCCTCATCCGGCGCAGCACGAAAGCTGCTTCACGTCCTTGCTGAAGGTCTGCGCCGCGAGCTTCAGCCCTTCGACCATGGTCAGGTAGGGGAACAATTGGTCGGCCAGTTCCTGCACGGTCATACGGTTGCGAATGGCGAGCACCGCCGTCTGGATCAGTTCACCCGCTTCCGGGGCCACCGCTTGCACGCCGATGAGCCGTCCGCTACCTTCCTCGATGACCAGCTTGATGAAGCCGCTTGTGTCGAAGTTGGCAAGCGCACGCGGCACGTTATCCAGTGTTAGCAGGCGACTGTCGGTCTCGATCCCGTCGTGATGTGCTTCCGCCTCGCTGTAGCCCACGGTGGCGACCTGCGGGTCGGTGAACACCACGGCCGGCATTGCGGTCAGGTCCAGGGCCGCATCGCCGCCAGTCATGTTGATCGCCGCACGAGTGCCGGCCGCTGCCGCCACATAGACGAACTGCGGCTGGTCGGTGCAGTCGCCGGCCGCGTAGATGTTCGGGCTACTGGTGCGCATGCCCTTGTCGATGACGATGGCCCCCTGCGCATTGACGGCTACCCCCGCCGCTTCCAATGCCAGGCTGCGCGTGTTCGGTGTCCGGCCGGTGGCGACCAGCAGCTTGTCGGCGCGCAATTCACCGTGCGTGGTGGTCAGCACGAATTCACCGTCCATATGGGCGACCTGGCTGGCTTGCGTGTGCTCCAGCACCTCGATGCCCTCGGCACGGAAAGCGGCTGTCACCGCCTCGCCGATGGCCGGGTCTTCACGGAAGAACAAGGTATTGCGCGCCAGGGCCGTGACCTTGCTGCCCAGCCGGGCAAAGGCTTGCGCCAGCTCCAGCGCCACCACCGACGAGCCGATTACGGCAAGGCGTTCGGGAATGGTGTCGCTCGCCAGGGCCTCGGTGGAAGTCCAGTAGGGTGACTCTTTCAAGCCCGGAATCGGCGGGACCGCCGGGCTGGCACCCGTGGCGACCAGGCAGCGGTCGAACATCACGACGCGCTCGCCACCCTCGTTCAAACTAACGATAAGGCTCTGGTCGTCCTTGAAACGCGCTTCACCGTGCAGAACGGTGATGGCTGAATTGCCGTCCAGGATGCCTTCGTACTTGGCATGACGGAGTTCTTCGACACGGGCCTGCTGCTGGGCCAGCAGCCGCTCGCGCAAGATCGTCGGCGGTGTGGGTGGCATGCCGCCGTCGAATGGGCTTTCCCGGCGCAGATGGGCGATGTGGGCGGCGCGGATCATGATCTTGGACGGCACACAACCGACGTTGACGCAGGTGCCGCCGATGGTGCCGCGCTCAATCAGCGTGACCTGCGCGCCTTGCTCGACGGCCTTCAGTGCTGCCGCCATCGCGGCTCCACCGCTACCAATGACGACGACCTGCAACGGGCGTTCGTTGCCACTGGGCTTATCAGCGGCCCCTATCCAGCCGCGCATCTTGTCGAGCAGGCCGGCGCGGTTGTCCGTCGGTGGCGCATCGGCAAGCGTTGCCTCGTAGCCCAGTCCGGCCACGGCGGTAGTCAGCGCATCCGATGACGTGCCCGCCTCAATGGCGAGTTGCGCTGTGCCCTTCGGATAGGACACCAGCGCCGATTGCACGCCGGGCACTTTCTCCAAGGCTTCCTTGACGTGAGCCGCGCACGAGTCGCAGGTCATCCCGGTGATTTTCAGGGTGGTCATGTATTTTTCCTTTTCTGTGGTGGCTACGGCTGTTGCCGTCAGCCACGTTGTTCTGGCAATTCACAGCTGTCCGGCCCGCAGCGGCGATGTGCTGGCGAGATGAAATCCCAGACCGACACCCCAACCATCAAGGCCAGGCCGACATAGAGCAGTCCACCGCTCTGCCAGCCGTAAGCCCGCATTAAAAACACCGCTGCCAGCACCAAGATCGGGCCTATCGTGCCGAGCGCCGTGCGTCGCCACTGTCGATGATTGAGCCAAGCGATAGCATTGGCGAGTAACGCGATGCCGGCGAACATCGGCAGCAGGATGCCAATGAATAGCCCCTCGTACTGGCTCAAGAAGCCCAGTCCGATGGCCGCGCCAAAGCTGGCGATGGCAGGAAAACAGGCGGCGCAGCCCATCGCGGAAACGACGCTGCCGAGCGCGCCGGTTTTGCCAGCGATGCGCGTGATGAGTCCCATGTGTCGCTCCCGAGTTCGGTTAACGGATCAGCGTTTGAGGCTGGACGGATAGCCCGCGTCCTCGGTCGCCTTGGTCAACTTCTGGACGTTGGTCTTGGCATCGTCGAAGGTGACGACGGCCTGGCGCTTGTCGAAACTTACGTCGGTCTTGCTCACGCCCTCAACCTTGGAAAGCGCGTGCTTGACAGTGATCGGGCAAGAGGCGCAGGTCATGCCAGGCACGGACAGCGTGACGGTCTGGGTGGCGGCCCACACGGGGGCAACAACGGCAGCGAGGGCGAGGGCGGCAAACAGTTTTTTCATGATGAACTCCTGTGATTAATAGAAAAATGGCATGACGTAGGGAAATCCGAGCGAGACCAGGACCAGCGCGGCCACGATCCAGAAAATGAGCTTGTAAGTAGCTCGCACTTGGGGAATCGCGCAGACCTCACCCGGTTTGCAGGCTTGCGCCGGGCGGTAGATGCGCCGCCAGGCGAAAAACAGCGCGACCAGCGCTGCGCCGATGAAGATCGGGCGATAGGGTTCCAGCACCGTCAGGTTGCCGATCCATGCCCCGCTGAACCCCAAGGCGATCAAAACCAGCGGCCCCAGGCAGCAGGCCGACGCAAGAATGGCGGCCAGCCCACCGGCGAAGAGCGCGCCGCGCCCGTTTTGTGGTTCAGACATACGCTTGTCCTTTCAAATTTGGTTTGGATAGCTTAAGCTTACTTCCGTAGTTATGTACGGAGTCAAGCGATATGCAAATTAATTTTGAGAATCTGACCATTGGCGTTTTTGCCAAGGCGGCCGGGGTCAATGTGGAGACCATCCGGTTCTACCAGCGCAAGGGCCTGCTGCCGGAGCCAGACAAGCCCTATGGCAGCATTCGCCGCTATGGCGAGGCGGATGTAACACGAGTGCGGTTCGTGAAATCGGCCCAGCGGCTGGGCTTTAGCCTGGACGAAATCGCCGAGCTACTGCGGCTGGAGGATGGCACCCATTGCGAGGAAGCCAGCGGCCTGGCCGAGCACAAGCTCAAGGATGTGCGCGAGAAGATGGCCGACTTGGCACGCATGGAGGCCGTGCTGTCTGAACTGGTGTGCGCCTGCCATGCGCGGAAAGGGAACGTTTCCTGCCCGCTGATTGCGTCACTGCAAGACGGAACGAAGCTCGCTGCATCGGCGCGGGGGAGTCACGGGGTGACTACGCCTTAGCGTGCTTTATTTTCCGAATTCTGAGACGACCCCTTTAAGGATAAAACAATGCGACGTTGTCTGCGGATAGTGTGGGGAACTCTGTTTATTTTCGCCTTTGCGGTACAGGCGGAAACAAAGGTTTATGGCGAACAACGCGTCAGCGGCTGGTGGAACTGGCTAAAAGACGATGTCTCGCAAACCTGGAATCAGCCGCAAAACTACGACCTGTATCTGCCATTTCTCAGCTGGCACAACCGCTTTATGTACGATAAAGAGAAAACCGATAACTACAATGAGATGCCGTGGGGCGGGGGATTTGGTGTCTCAAGATATAACGAAGAAGGTAACTGGAGCTCACTCTACGCGATGATGTTTAAGGATTCGCACAACGAGTGGCAGCCGATTATCGGCTACGGCTGGGAGAAGGGCTGGTATCTGGACAGTAGTCGCGATTTTCGCCTGGGGCTTGGGGTGACCGCCGGGATCACCGCCCGAGAAGACTTCGCCAACTACGTACCGCTACCGATTATTTTGCCGCTCTTTTCCGCCAGCTATCGCCGCCTGAGCGTGCAGTTCACCTATATTCCCGGCACCTACAATAACGGCAACGTGCTGTTTGCGTGGCTGCGCTACGGTTTTTAAGAGGGCATCAAATCGTAATCACCTTTTTCACCAGCGAATTGGACAGCGCTAGCATTGAAATTAACACCGAGGCGATGAACGTCAGGACAATCAGCATTAACTTGGTTCCCAGCGAGCTAATTGGGATAAGCGCGGTCAGCAGATGAAAAACGGAGTAGTGAAGAATATAGACGCCGGTCATCGTTTTGCTGATAGTCGCCAGAATGGTCTCTTTAAACTCGCTGTTTTTACGAAACCGCACGCCGTTGGCGGCAATCACCAGCGCCACCACCAAAATATAAATTTGTGATCCGGTAAGAATGAACGCATTTCTGTCAGCCTTAAACAGGGCGAAGAAGAAATGGCGCTCGTAAAACCAGGTGAAGAGATAAATAAACGGAATGGCGATCATCGCGCCTTTCACCACTCTCTCGCGGGTCAGCCAACTGGCGACCAGCGGATCGCTGAACAGCTGGCCGGTCAGGTAAAACAGCAGCCAGGTCCACAAACGGTACTGCGGGGCCAGGCTCAGCGCATGAACATCAGGATACAGCGCGGACAGCAGATCGTAGCCATATGAGAGCAACAGCAGCGCAAATACCACGCCGAAAAATAGCTTGCGTCGCTGGCTGAGCCACTCGATAAGCGGATGAAAGGTGTAAATCACAATAAAGGCAAAAACAAACCACGGCTGGATAAGATAACCGCGCTGGTAGGGTTCCCAGAGATAGTACACTGTCATCCAGAACAGGAAGACGATAACTACGCTTTTGATTTTACCCATTTGCCACTGCGCATCGTGCCGTGACTGCGAATCCAGATAGCCCGCCACCACAAAAAACAGCGGCGTGGCTATGGTCGAAATAAACGTCAGAAAACCGAGGATCCAGTGATAGTCGTAATCATAGTGATCCCGGGTGTTATAAATGGTGAAGAAGGTCACCGCCGTCATGCATCCCAGCGTTTTAATAATATTTAATCCGGTACTGTTCATTATTGTGGCTTCATATCCTTAGAGCCTATCCCATTAGGCTATTTTATTTGCCATTTTGGTCCTGGGCAGTGCTCACAAGCCTCACGTACTGCGTGTACGCTTCGGTTGTTGCGCGCTGTCCGTGCCCAAACTGGCTGCAACAATATACGCCTACTGGGATAGGCTCTTATTATGGAAACAGGCGTAAATCACTGGCAGAACCAGCAGCGTCAGAATAGTAGCAAAACCCAGACCAAACATAATAACTACCGCCATACTCTGGAAGAAGACATCCAATAATAAAGGGGCCAGACCGAGAACGGTGGTGAAGGCGGTCAGCAGAATAGGGCGCAGACGCGAGGTGGCGGCATAAATAATGGCTTCCTGCTGCGCTTTTTCCTGCTTCTGCTGCTCAATTTCCTCAACCAGCACGATGCCGTTACGAATCAACATCCCGCTCAGGCTAAGCAAGCCTATCAATGCCATAAAGCCAAAAGGAATACCGGTAATCAAAAAGCCTGGCGTTACGCCAATCAGCGCCAGCGGCACCGTCAGCCAGATAGCGATCGCGTTTTTCAGCGAGCTGAACATCAGCACAGTGATAACAAACATCACCAGGTAACCCAGCGGCAGGGTGGTGAACAACCCCTGCTGCGCTTCGCGGGAATTCTCCGCGTCGCCGCCCCACTCAATACTGTAGCCGTGCGGTAGGGCGAGGGCATCGATTTGCGGCTTCACGCGCGCCAGAATATCGCCTGAGGTTTGATTGCTCAGCGGATCGGGGTCGGTCTGCACGGTCAGTACGCGGCTGCGGTCGCGGCGCAGGATCAAAGGATCTTCCCACTCGAGATTAAAGCCGCTGACCACGTTACTGAGCGGGATATACTGCTGGCGGTTTTGGCTCCAGACCAGCACATTATTCAGGTGGTTAGCATCCTGGCGCTCGGCGGCTGGTGGGCGAACCACCACCGGCAGCAGGTCAGCCCCTTCGCGATAGAGTCCCGCACGGCTACCAGAGAAATTCATCTCCAGCGCGTTATCGATATCCTGTTTATCTACTCCCAGTTCGCGGCCTAAGCTGGCGGAATATTGTGGGCGGATAACCTTGCTGCGGTTCTGCCAGTCGTTGCGCACGCCGTCGGTGGCCGGGTCTGCGGAGAGAATATCGCCCACCTGGCTGGCGAGCAGGCGCAGGCGGTCGGGATCCGGGCCTTTGATGCGCACTTCAATGGCGCTATCGCCGGAAGGGCCGAACATCACGCGTTTGCTGCTGGCATTAACCTGCGGATAGTTGCGCGCAATATAGCTGTCAACATGCTGCGTCAGAGCGTTAATACTGCGCTGGTCGTCCATGCGTACCATGATCTGCGCGTAGTTGCTGTATTGCCGTTGCCCGCTGTAGGTGAGGATAAAACGCATACTGCCCTGACCAACGGTGGCGATGGTGGTGACAACGCCCGGCTGGCCGTTAATCGAGGTTTCAATATCGCTGGCCATCTTTTCGGTTGTCGCAATATCAGTGCCATAGGGAAGCCAGAGGTCAACAAAGAAGATAGGCGTGTTCGATGAGGGGAAAAAGTTCTGCCGCACCGAGCCGAATCCCCATATTGAAGCTGCCAGCAGCGCCGCCATGACGGTCAGGGTGATCGCTTTGCGCATCAGTAGGGTGTGCAGAATCTGCTGATAAATGCGATAAAAGCGCCCGCTGTAGGGGTCGGTATCCGAGGTTTCAGCAGGCGGCTGTTGCCCTTTGAACAGCCACCATTTAATCAGTACTGGCGTGATGGTTAACGCTGAGAACCAGCTCAGCATGAGTGAAATCAGCAGCACCTGGAGCAGTGATTTGCAGTATTCTCCGGTGGAGTCCTGCGACAGGCCAATCGGCGCAAAGGCGAGAATAGCAATCACCGTCGCCCCCAGCAGCGGCAGCGCCGAGCGGCGAATCACATAATTAATCGCCGTGAGCAGCGTCGACCCCTGCTGGCGGGCAATGAGTACCCCTTCGACGATGACGATGGCATTATCGACCAGCATACTCAGGGCGATAATCAGCGCCCCCAGCGAGATACGCTGTAGCTCGATGCCCCACAGATACATAATCAGCAGCGTACCGAGCACGTTAAGCGCTAACGACAGGGCAATAATGATACCGCTGCGCACGCCCATAAAGATCAGCAGCACGCCGACGACAATGGCCAGTGCCATCAGGAAGTTAGTGATAAAGCCGTTCACCGAGTGAGCCACTTCTGCAGCCTGGTCGTAGAACAGGTCAATTTTGATCCCTGCCGGTTTTTCCGCCGACATCTGATCCAGTTTGCTTTCCAGCGCGCGACCAACGTCAATGACGTTGACGCCGGGAATAAACGACACCCCCATAGTGACCGCCTGGCGGCCATTAGCGTGATAAATGCTGGAAGGAGATTCGCTGAGTCCGCGCGATAGCGTGGCAATATCGCGCAATCGCGTCGCTGAACCTGAGCCGTGCGGGCTGATTAACAAATCGCCCAGCTCGTCGAGATTTTCAAACTCCCCCGTTGGATGCAGGCGAATTGACTCGCTGCCGGATTTAATCTCACCGGCGTTAGACACTACGTTCAAGCGACTGAGGATTGCCGCCAGTTGGTTGAGCGTGATACCGCGGGCGGTCATTTTTGCCAGCGAGATATCGATATTGATTTGTTGTGGGATCGCACCGCCGATAGCGACTTTGCCAACGCCGGGAACCAGCACCAGTTCGCGCCTGAGCTGCTCGGCGTAGCGGACCAGCTCAGGGTTGGTAAAGCTCTCGCCGGAGATAGCAAAGAAGAAGCCAAAGACATCGCCAAAATCGTCGTTCACAAAGGGGGAGGCCACGCCGGGCGGGAACATCCGGGCGGCGTCTCCTACCCGACGGCGCAGCTCATCCCAGATTTGCGGCAGCTCGCTGGAGTGATAATTCGAGGCGATATTGACGGTGATTTGCGACAGACCATTGGAGGAAATTGAGCTGACGTTGTCCAGATAGGGCAGCTGTTGCAGCGCGTTCTCCAGCGGCAGGGTGACTTCTTCCTCAACCTGCTGCGCCGAGGCTCCCGGATAGTGGGTGATGACCACGGCGGTCTTGATGGTAAACGCCGGGTCTTCCAGGCGACCGATATTCAGCAGGGCGAAAATACCCCCGATGCCCAGCAGTAAAATAGTCAGCCAGACGCGAATCGGGTTGTTAATAAACTGACGAGAGATATCCATTACAAACCTCGTTCACGCGTCCAGATTCGAACCGGTTGCTGCGCATGCAGTTCACTGACGCCTGCCGCCACGACGCGCTCGCCGACGCTAAGCCCTTCGGTAATGACCACTCCCTGAGAGGTGACCTGGCCGACGCCAACTTTTCTGTCCTCAAGCTGTAGCTGTTCGCCTTCGCCTTTAACTACCCAGACGTGGGGCTCATTGCGCTGGCGATTATCCGGATTAAATACCGCTTCAACCGGCACCACGACGGCTTTATCGCCCGCGCTGGCGGGCAGGTTTGCCAGATTGACCGTCACGGTCCCACTCACGCCGCCCACTGACGGAAAATCGGCCGGGCGCGGCATGGTTAAAATGATCTGCCAGGTCAGAGTGTTGCTGTCGCTGCTACCGGTATGTTCTTTATATTCGGCGGTGAACTGACGGTCCGGCATAGAGTTGATTTTCACCACCGGACGATACTGCGCATTGCGGATATCAATAGTCGTAAAAAGATTCTCCGGAATGCTGAACACCACGTCGAGCAGATCGGTTCGCGTCAGGGTGACGATCGGCTGTCCGGCGGCGACAACCTGGTGATTACGGATCGGGACGCTGGCGGCAATACCGCTAAACGGCGCGGTGAGCGTCATTTGACTTAGCTCTTCGCGGGCGATTTTTAGCGCAGCGTTGGCGGAATCACGGTTGGCCCGCTGGATATCCATTTCCGCTTTTGAAATGGCCTGGCGACCGGCCAGCGTCTGGAAGCGGTCGAACTGCCGCTGAGCGAGGGTTGCTGCGGTCTGCCGTTCGTTGACGCGTTGCTGCGCTTCCCGGGCGTTGAGCCGGGCGAGCGCTTGCCCCTGAGAGATACTGGCTCCCTGACGCACATCAAGGGATTCAATCTGTCCGCCGCGTTTGAACGACAGATCGGTAGAATCCCCGGATTCAATACGGGCAGGAAAAATGCGCTGCTGTGAATCACCAATGGCGACGACATCCGCAACTTTTACCATCCGCGGCAGCGGGGTAACTTGCGGTGCTTTCTGATCGCAAGCCGTTGTTATTAAAATAACAACGGGAATGAGAGAAAAATAACGGTTCACTGTATTCCCCTCGGTGCTAAAGGTTTTATTTTACATATTTTTCACAAATGCCGGCTTTATTCAGCCAGCGCTGAGACCACTAAATAGGTAAATAACCCGGAAGCCGTACAGGCGATTATTGCCAGGGCAATAAACAGGCTCAGGCGAAACAGGCTGTAGCCGAACATTGCTCCTCCTCTGGTATCAACCTTGTGCTAAGTAGATTCTTATCTACATAATTGTTGAATGGTTTTTAGAGGCGCGCAGGCCTCTGATAATGAGCATAGTCGTTGAAAAAAGGAAATGTTAAAAAGAGTAAAATTTGCGGTAATGTTGACGATTTTGCTGGGTTTTCAGTTGAATTGTCTGAGGTCGACTGAGTCTGTGATATTTTTCAATATATTAATTGGCATCTTAATAATGTTAATCGCCGTGTGCTACGTTTAATTATACCCATCATACTTCGAATCGAGATTTCTTCCTCAGCGCCATTGTCTGCGCTGTTTTCACCACCTTTTTTTATAGGTAATAAAAGGATTGTCTCTATGTATAAAAATATCCTCGTCCCGGTTGATGTGTTTGAAACCGGCCTTGCGGACAAGGCTTTGTCCCATGCTCAATTCCTCGCGCAAAGCTCCTCCGGGCAGATTCATTTACTCAACGTCATCCCGACATTTTCTCCTGCACTGACGCGCGGATTTATTTCCGATGCGCGAAAAATGGAAGACTATCTGGTTAATAATTCAAAAGAAAAACTCGCTGAACTCATCAATAAACTCTCTCTGAAGGAAAGCGATGTCCAGATTCATATTCGCAGCGGCAACGTCCGCGATGAAGTGACGAAACTGGCAGATGAACTGAAGGCGGATGTGGTGATCATTGGCTCACGCAATCCCAATATTCAAACCCATCTGTTGGGTTCAGAGGCGGCAAGTATCGTGCGTTATGCCCATGTGCCGGTTTTTGTGGTGCGCTAAGGGCAGCCTGAGGCTGTCCTGATTTCCGTTACAGGAGTGAGGAGATAACTATGAATACAGAAAAACCGGGCGGCCCGTTTTATCAGCTCTCCGTGGATGAAACCCTGACCAGCACCAACAGCACTCCCGATGGCATCAGCAGCGCTGAAGCGACGGCGCGCTTACAGCAGTACGGTGAAAATGCGCTACCGCAAAAAGCGGGTAAACCGGCATGGCTGCGTTTTCTGGCGCATTTTAATGATGTGCTGATTTACGTCTTGCTGGCGGCGGCGCTATTGACGGCGGTGATGGGCCACTGGGTCGATACTCTGGTGATCCTCGGCGTGGCGGTGATCAACGCCCTGATTGGTCATATTCAGGAGAGTAACGCCGAAAAATCGCTCCAGAGCATTCGCAATATGCTCTCCAGCGAAGCGGTGGTGGTTCGTCAGGGGAATCATGAAACCATTCCGACCACGGCGCTGGTTCCCGGCGATATCGTGGTGATCCGCGCCGGCGACCGCATTCCAGCAGACCTGCGGGTTATCGAAGCGCATAACCTACGGGTGGAAGAGGCGATTCTGACCGGTGAATCAACGGTGGTGGAGAAAAGTACCGAAGCGCTTAGCGGCGAACTGCCGTTGGGTGACCGGACGAACCTGTTGTTCTCAGGCACCACGGTAAGCTCCGGCGGTGGCAAAGGCCTGGTGGTGGCAACCGGTGGCGATACCGAGCTGGGCCACATTAACCAGATGATGGCGGATATCGAGAAACACCGTACTCCGCTGTTGGTGCAGATGGATAAGCTCGGCAAAGCCATCTTTATCATCATTCTGGTGATGATGGCTGCGCTATTCGTCTTTAGCCTGCTGTTCCGCGATATGCCGGTTTCTGAACTGATGCTGTCGCTGATTAGCCTGGCGGTGGCGTCGGTACCGGAAGGGCTGCCGGCGATTATCTCGATTATCCTCTCGCTTGGCGTGCAAACCATGGCCCGGCAGAAGGCGATTATCCGCAAGCTGCCGACGGTCGAAACGCTAGGGGCGATGACGGTTATTTGCTCGGATAAAACCGGGACGCTGACCATGAACGAGATGACGGTTAAGGCCGTTATCACCGCCGATAAAGTCTATCGGGTGGAAGGGGACAGCTACGAGCCGGTGGGGAATATTCACCCGATCGATGAGCCGGACCCGATAACCGTCGCGCCGGGCACGCTGCTGGAGCGCTATCTGCGCACCATCGACCTGTGTAACGACAGCCAGCTAATCAAAGATGAAAGCGGGTTGTGGAAAATCACTGGCGGCCCTACGGAAGGGGCGCTGAAGGTGCTGGCGGCGAAAGTGACGCTTTCGCCGGCGAGCACCGAACTGCGCAGTAAGATCCCCTTTGATTCGCAATACAAATATATGTCAACGCTGTACCGCATCGGCAATGAGGAGACGATTTTAATTACCGGTGCGCCAGATGTGCTGTTCCGCCTGTGTCAGCATCAGCAAACCGACCATGGGCTGGAGCCGCTGGACCAGCCGTATTGGGAAGCGAAAATTGAAGAGTACGCGCGGGAAGGGCTGCGCATGGTGGCGGCAGCGTGGAAACCGGCGGCTGACGGGCAAACCGAACTCACCCATCAGGATTTGCAGCATGGCGTCATTCTGTTAGGGATCGCCGGGATGATGGACCCGCCGCGACCAGAGGCCATTACCGCTATCGGCGACTGCCTGCAGGCGGGGATCCGCGTGAAGATGATCACCGGGGACCACCCGCAAACGGCGATGAGTATCGGCAAGATGCTGGGGATCGGCAACGCCGGGAACGCCATTACCGGGCGCGAGCTGGAGGTGATGGACGATACCCAACTGAGTGAAGCGGCGCAGAAATTCGATATTTTTGCCCGTACCAGTCCGGAAGATAAGTTCCGTCTGGTTCAGGCGCTGCAAAGCAGGAAAGAGGTGGTCGGGATGACCGGTGATGGGGTGAACGACGCCCCGGCGCTGAAGCAGGCCGATGTTGGTATCGCGATGGGCATCAAGGGCACCGAAGTGACCAAAGAGGCCGCTGATATGGTGCTGACCGATGATAACTTCGCCACCATCGCCAGTGCAGTCAGGGAAGGGCGGCGGGTTTACGATAACCTGAAGAAAACGATCTTGTTCATTATGCCAACCAACCTGGCGCAGGGGTTGTTAATCATTATCGCGCTGCTGGCGGGGAATTTGATTCCGCTGACGCCGGTGTTGATTTTGTGGATGAACATGGCGACGTCGGCCACGCTGTCGTTTGGTCTGGCGTTCGAAGCCGGTGAAAAGAACATCATGCGCCGTCCGCCGCGCGATCCTAAGCTGCATGCGATGGACGGCTTTGCCATCTGGCGGGTAATTTTTGTCGGTTCGATGATCGCCGTGAGCGCCTTTGTGCTGGAGGCCTGGCTACAGCCGCGAGGCTACTCACCTGAGTTTATCCGCACCGTACTGTTGCAGACGCTGGTCACCGCACAGTGGTTTTATATGCTCAACTGCCGGGTGGCGGATGGTTTCTCACTGAGCAAAGGGCTGCTGGCGAACCGGGGTATCTGGATTGTCAGCGGCGTGTTGCTGGTGCTGCAACTGCTGATTATCTACGCGCCGTTTATGCAGATGCTGTTCGGTACCGAAGCGCTGCCGTTCCGCTACTGGGTGATCACCTTTATTATCGGTTTTGTGATGTTCCTGATTGTGGAAATTGAGAAGCCGCTGACGCGCAAGTGGCGCACGGCCTGAGTCATTCCCGGAGGCGGTGCTGCGCACCTGTCCGGGCTACCAGACAGCCGCATAATCGGTAGCCCGGACAGACGCAGCGCGCCGCCACCGTGGAAAACCAAAAAACAAAAGCCGACGCATAACGCGTCGGCTTTTCCGTTTCAGACAAAGAACACGATCTTAATCGATCAATCTTTGAGTTTAACCGGGTTATTACGATAGGCCGCCAGCTTCGCGCGCATCCAGCTGCTGCTGTTGTTATTGACCGCGCTCACCACGCCAGTGGTGGCACCGCCGCCGACCTGCACATGGAAAATACCGCGTGACGGGAAATCCACATATTTTGGTTCAGTGAAATCCCACTCATGACGCTTGAAGGGGTCGGTTCCGGCTGAGGGCGAAATGACACCCTAAGCGTTAGCTCTGTGTCGTTGCACGATGTCAGCGACGGTATTCTTGCTGATACCGAGCTCGCGTGCGATCCAGCGATAGCTGCGTCCCTCGGCCCTCATCGCAACCACCTTAGGCAAAAGTCGGTCTGATTTTGGTCGCACTCCGGCCTGACGACCAAGCCTCTTACCACGTGCCTTCGCAACAGCAAGGCCTGACTTGACCCGCTCGCTGATGAGATCCCGCTCAAACTCCGCAATGCCGGAAAGAAACGTCGCCAGCATTCGTCCATACGGCGACGAAAGATCGAACGCCATTCCATTCATGGCTATCACGGAAACCTTCCAGTTCTCCAGTTCACGTAGCGTATTGAGCAGATCGAGCGTCGAGCGCCCCCACCGGGAAAGCTCAGTGACCAGGATTGCATCAATTTGTCTGGACTGGGCAAGCGCCAGGACTTTCTTTCGCTCGGCCCGGTCGAGTTTAGTTCCTGAACCTGTTTCCTTAAATATTCCCACCACGTCGTAGCCGGCACGGCCGGCGAAGGCTCGCAGATCAAATTCCTGGCGTTCACAAGACTGATCCGCTGTTGAAACCCGGCAGTAAATGGCGGCACGATGTCCCAATTGAACCCTCCTGGATTTTTGTATCGGAACGCCCTGATTTATATGGGCTGGCTGTTGTCCAAAACAGACTATACTTCAAAAGGGACGAATTTGTATGTCACGACGCCATATTTTCACCGAACGGCAGCGAGCAGCGCTGTTCGATCTGCCCACGGACGAACTGTCGCTACTGAAGTTCTACACGCTGGGCGATGATGACCTGGAAAACATTAGGCAGCGCCGCAGACCGGAAAACAGGATTGGCTTTGCCCTGCAACTTTGTGCCTTACGATATCCGGGCCGTGCACTGGCTCCTGGTGAGATGATCCCGCGTGAAGTCCTTTCCTTCGTCGGTGCTCAGCTTGGAGTTCCGGCTGATGCGCTTCTCACTTATGCCACACGGCGCCAAACCCGTCAGCAGCACATGGACACGCTGCGCGAAATTTACGGCTACAAGACCTTCACGGGCCGTGGTGCCCGTGATCTGCGGGAGTGGACTTTCGGCCAGGCCGAAGATGCCAGATCAAACGAGGATCTTGCTCATCGTTTTATTGTGCGGTGTCGGGAAACTTCCACCATTCTGCCCGCAGTATCGACAATCGAGCGCTTGTGCGCGGATGCTCTGGTCGCCGCTGAGCGGCGGATTGAAACGCGGATTGCGGAAAATTTAACAGCGGATGTTCGCGATCACCTGGACAAACTTCTGAGTGAAATGCTCGCCGGCAATATCAGTCGTTTCATCTGGCTTCGCAACTTCGAGGTTGGTAACAACTCGGCTGCTGCTAACCGTTTGCTCGACAGGCTCGAATTTCTGCGTACCCTGAATATCAATCATAGTGCTTTGGCCAGCATACCTGCCCATCGCATTGCCCGGCTGCGTCGGCAGGGTGAACGCTACTTCACCGACGGTTTGCGTGACATCACTTCGGACCGCCGCTGGGCGATCCTTGCCGTCTGTGTTGTGGAGTGGGAAGCGGCGATTGCTGATGCCATAGTCGAAACCCATGACAGGATCGTAGGAAAAACCTGGCGGGAAGCGAAGCGCCAGCATGACGAAACAATTTCCGGCTCTAAAGCCACACTCACGGATACGATCCGTACCTTCACCGCGCTGGGAGCTTCGTTGCTTGAGGCCCGCAGTGACGGAACCCCGCTGGAGATGGCTGTCGCCAGTTCGGTTGCATGGGACCGGCTCGCTCAACTGGTAGCGACAGGGACTCAACTCAGCAACACGCTAGCCGATGAGCCTCTTGCATATGTCGGGCAGGGATACCATCGCTTTCGTCGTTATGCGCCCCGCATGTTGCGCTGTCTGAAGCTCGAAGCCGCGCCGGTCGCCGGACCATTGGTAGCAGCAGCTTTGTCGATCGGAGAGATGAAAGGTGTTGCATCGCCAGAAAGGCGTTTCCTGCGGCCCAGCTCCAAATGGAACCGTCATTTACGAGCTCAGGAAAAAGGAGATACCCGTCTTTGGGAAGTGGCGGTACTCTTTCACCTCCGGGATGCTTTTCGTTCCGGAGATGTCTGGCTCGCTCATTCGCGCCGCTATGGTGACCTCAAGCAGGTACTGGTGCCGATGATCGCGGCGCAGGAAAATGCAAAACTGGCCGTGCCTTCCAACCCACAGGATTGGCTGGCAGACAGAAAGGCGCGACTCACGATCGCTCTTAAGCGGCTGGCCCGGGCTGCCCGTAACGGCACTATTCCGCACGGTAGCATAGAAGATGGAACGTTGCGGATCGACAGGTTGACAGCAGACGTGCCGGATGGTGCCGAGGCACTCATACTGGATCTGTATCGCCGAATGCCGTCCGTTCGGATTACCGACATGCTGCTTGAAGTTGATGCAGCCCTTGGTTTCACAGATGCGTTTACCCATCTGAGAACCGGGGCTCCATGTCGCGACCGGATCGGTCTGCTCAACGTCCTGCTCGCTGAAGGGCTCAATCTGGGCCTGCGTAAGATGGCGGAAGCTACAAACACGCATGATTACTGGCAGCTCTCACGCCTTGCCCGCTGGCATGTTGAAAGCGAAGCCATGAACCAGGCATTGGCAATTGTGGTGGCCGCGCAGGGTAAACTGCCGATGTCACGCGTCTGGGGGATGGGCACGTCAGCATCGAGCGATGGTCAGTTTTTCCCGACAGCGCGGCATGGCGAAGTCATGAACATGGTCAATGCCAAATATGGTTCTGTTCCCGGCCTCAAAGCGTATACTCACGTAAGCGACCAGTTCGCGCCATTCGCTTGTCAGTCGATCCCGGCGACCGTGAGCGAGGCACCGTATATTCTCGATGGACTACTGATGAACGAGGTCGGTCGCCATGTTCGCGAACAGTATGCCGATACAGCAGGATTCACCGACCATTTGTTCGGAGCCAGTAGCCTGCTCGGCTACAATCTCGTTCTGCGAATCAGGGATCTGCCATCGAAGCGGTTGTACGTATTTAATCCCGATACGACCCCCAGGGAGTTACGCAAGTTGGTAGGTGGAAAAGCCCGGGAGGATCTTATCGTTGCGAACTGGCCTGATATTTTCCGTTGTGCCGCGACGATGACCGCTGGCAAAATCAGGCCCAGCCAACTCCTGCGCAAGCTCGCTTCTTACCCACGACAAAACAACCTTGCAGTTGCGCTTCGTGAAGTTGGTCGTATTGAACGGACCCTTTTCATTATTGAGTGGATCCTGGATACGGACATGCAGCGGCGTGCTCAGATCGGTCTTAACAAGGGAGAGGCCCACCATGCGCTCAAAAATGCGCTCCGTATCGGGAGGCAGGGGGAAATTCGCGATCGCACGACAGAGGGGCAGCACTACCGAATCGCTGGGCTCAATTTATTGACTGCGGTGATCATTTACTGGAATACCGTCCATCTTGGTCATGCCGTCACGGAGCGGCGGAACGAAGGGTTGGATGTTCCCCCTGAATTTCTTCCCCACATATCCCCATTGGGCTGGGCGCACATTCTACTGACTGGCGAATATCTTTGGCCCAAGGAACCGAAAGCTTAGGGTGTCATTTCGCCCTCAGCCGGAACCGACCCCAGGAAGTCAGGATTACGTAATTGTGAGTTATGCACATTAATGTTAAAATTCATGATTTTTTATGTTGATTTTGTGTTAAATCATGAGGGATTGATGGGGGAAGACAAAATAAAATGTTAATTAATGGTGGTTTTAAATCATATTATTTAACCATTTGATAACATTTCAGGGGTTTTAGGTGATGCCCGAATACAGCGAATTTAAGTCATAAAATTAATTTTTTATTTCGCATGTCTCATTAGTAATTTTTATCACCATAGATAAGTCTGCTGACCGGGGAACCAGCATGCGGAAAAAAGATATGTGATTTGCAGGGGTATACACCGATACGTGCATCAGCGACTGACAACGTCTCTTACTGGTAATGAGGAGCAGGGTGGAAAAATACTTTTTCTGCAAAGTCGTGAACCCCATCTGGGGGTGTTATCTGCCTTCACAGAGATGTTGCCGGAACACAATAATGAACAGGCCGGATTATGCTATCCGGCCTGTTGTGTCAACTTGGTGATTTTTCGACAAATAGATTGAGATGGTAGCGGTAGCTGTCGAGGAACCGGGATTTACATGCATCATTCATACTGCCGGTGACCTGTTCAACGTCCACTTTCCGCCCTTGTGAGTTCATCTGGGCCAGACTTAATGCAATAAAATCAAAATCTTTTGGATGAAACTTTTCTACGTGGTGTATTGCCTGCATATTCCTCCCTTTTAATCGCCATGAAGAGTAAGGTTTATGCTCTGCTATTTTCAGTATGGCCCAGCCTCTCGATATTCTCCTGCAGAGTCGCGAAAACTGTGAGGCCAGCCGCAGATTTTGTACTTTAGGGCGTTTCCTGCCGCCGCAATCCGCCTGTCAGGCCGTCTGGTGGAGGTAAATGCTGCCATGAAGTTGCAACCCAGAATGATTGAGCTGTCATCAGGCGTATGTTTTATTTTTTTATGGCTTTGTTGAATAAATCAGATTTCGGGTAAGTCTCCCCCGTAGCGGGTTGTGTTTTCAGGCAATACGCACGCTTTCAGGCATACCTGCTTTCGTCATTTTGTTCAGCGCTCGTACCAGGGCCATAGCCTCCGCAACCTGACCATCGTAGTCACGCAGCGTCAGTGAACCCCCGAACAGCTGTTTTACCCGGTACATCGCCGTTTCCGCTATCGAGCGACGGTTGTAATCTGTTGTCCATTTCCACCGCGCATTACTCCCGGTCATTCGCTGATTAGCCACTGCACGGTTACGGTCTGCATATTCACCGGGCCAGTAACCCGCACCTTTTCGGGGAGGGATAAGCGCGCTGATTTTCTTACGCCGCAGTTCATCGTGACAGAGCCGGGTGTCGTAAGCGCCGTCTGCCGATGCTGCCCTGATTTTTCTGTGAGTCTGCCGGATAAGACCCGGGAAGGCTTCTGAGTCCGTCACATTGTTCAGCGACAGGTCAGCGCAGATGATTTCATGTGTTTTACTGTCAACGGCGAGATGCAGCTTACGCCAGATACGGCGGCGTTCCTGGCCATGCTTTTTGACTTTCCACTCGCCTTCACCGAAGACCTTCAGCCCGGTGGAATCAATTACCAGGTGTGCGATTTCACCCCGGGTGGGCGTTTTGAAACTGACATTAACCGACTTTGCCCGCCTGCTGACACAGCTGTAATCCGGGCAGCGTAGCGGAACGTTCATCAGAGAAAAAATGGAATCAATAAAGCCCTGCGCAGCGCGCAGGGTCAGCCTGAATACGCGTTTAATGACCAGCACAGTCGTGATGGCAAGGTCAGAATAGCGCTGAGGTCTGCCTCGTGAAGAAGGTGTTGCTGACTCATACCAGGCCTGAATAGCTTCATCATCCAGCCAGAAAGTTATGGAGCCACGGTTGATGAGGGCTTTATTGTAGGTGGGCCAGTTGGTGATTTTGAACTTTTGCTTTGCCACGGAACGGTCTGCGTTGTCGGGAAGATGCGTGATCTGATCCTTCAACTCAGCAAAAGTTCGATTTATTCAACAAAGCCTTTTTTTATATACGATCTGACGAATTCAGCAGAAGGAAACTCATCATTCGTGACGAAATAAAAATTAGTTTCCCCATTAATATAGAAATGAGTGTTTACTCACAGAAAGAAAATCAGGAGTAATTATTCTGAAGACAGATAATACAGAAGTCGTACAGCGCATTTAACTCACTTCTCAGGAGGTTAATCACTCTCTATTTGTGGACAACCGACATGTCTTAAGGCTCTGGAATAACGTGTTGATATTTCGATGCGTAGCATGCAGCGGAATATTACCGGATCAATAAAGCAGGAAGAGGCGTTTTAATTCTTTCCGCAGGATGATAGTAGGGTGACTGCCATGTCTGATTATAATGAAAAAAGTGCGATCTCCGCACTTCTCGCAGGTCATTGTTCCGATCCATTTTCCGTGCTTGGCATGCACTCAACCGATGCGGGTCTGGAAGTGCGCGCATTATTACCCGATGCCACCGATGTATGGGTGATTGAACCGAAAACCGGGCGCAAAGTCGGTAAACTCGAATGCCTCGACACACGCGGGTTCTTTAGCGGCGTTCTGCCGCGCCGGAAAAATCCTTTTCGTTACCAGCTGGCCGTCACCTGGCACGGTCAGCAAAACCTGATTGACGACCCCTATCGCTTTGGCCCGCTGCTGCAGGAGCTTGATGCCTGGCTGCTCGCTGAAGGGACTCATCTGCGGCCCTACGAGACGCTGGGAGCCCATGCCGACACCATGGACGGCGTCACCGGGACGCGTTTTTCCGTCTGGGCGCCGAACGCCCGTCGTGTGTCGGTGGTCGGACAGTTCAACTACTGGGACGGCCGCCGCCACCCGATGCGTCTGCGCAAAGAGTCCGGCATCTGGGAGCTGTTTGTCCCCGGCGCGCATAACGGCCAGCTGTATAAGTTCGAGCTGATTGACGCCCACGGCCACCTGCGGGTGAAATCCGACCCGTATGCCTTTGAGGCACAGATGCGCCCGGAAAGCGCGTCGCTTATCTGCGGCATGCCGGAAAAGGTCGAACAGCCACAGTCCCGTCAGCAGGCCAACCAGTTTGATGCACCGATTTCGATTTATGAAGTGCACCTTGGCTCGTGGCGCCGCCACGCCGATAACCATTTCTGGCTCAGCTACCGCGAGCTGGCGGACCAGCTGGTGCCTTACGCGAAGTGGATGGGCTTCACCCATCTGGAGCTGCTGCCGGTAAACGAACATCCGTTCGACGGCAGCTGGGGCTATCAGCCCACCGGGCTGTACGCGCCGACCCGCCGTTTTGGTACCCGTGAAGACTTCCGCTACTTCCTGAATGCTGCCCATGCCGCGGGTCTGAACGTGATCCTCGACTGGGTGCCGGGCCACTTCCCGTCGGATGACTTTGCGCTGGCATCGTTCGACGGCACCGCGTTGTATGAACACAGCGACCCGCGAGAAGGTTATCACCAGGACTGGAATACGCTGATCTACAACTACGGTCGCCGTGAAGTCAGCAACTTTCTGGTCGGGAACGCGCTGTACTGGATTGAACGCTTCGGGATCGACGCCCTGCGCGTGGATGCGGTTGCGTCAATGATCTACCGCGACTACAGCCGCAAAGAGGGGGAGTGGGTGCCCAATGAGTACGGCGGCCGGGAAAACCTCGAAGCGATTGAATTTCTGCGCAATACCAACCGTGTGCTCGGTGAGCAGACGCCGGGAGCGGTCACGATGGCGGAGGAGTCCACCGACTTCGCCGGGGTTACACGACCGTCTTCGACGGGCGGTCTTGGCTTCTGGTTCAAATGGAACCTCGGCTGGATGCATGACACCCTCGACTATATGCAGCTCGATCCCATCTATCGTCGTTATCATCACGACAAGATGACCTTCGGGATGCTCTACAACTACACCGAAAACTTCGTGTTGCCGCTGTCACACGATGAAGTGGTTCACGGCAAAAAATCGATTCTTGACCGGATGCCTGGCGATGCCTGGCAGAAGTTCGCCAACCTGCGCGCCTACTACGGCTGGCTGTTTGCCTTCCCCGGTAAAAAGCTGCTGTTTATGGGCAACGAGTTTGCCCAGGGGCGGGAGTGGAACCACGACGCCAGCCTCGACTGGCATCTGCTGGAAGGGGGCGACAACTGGCATCACGGGGTGCAGCGTCTGGTGCGCGATCTGAACCATACCTATCGCCACCATAAGGCACTGCACGAACTGGATTTTGACCCCTACGGCTTTGAATGGCTTGTTGTGGATGACCATGAACGGTCGGTGTTTATCTTTGTCCGTCGCGATAAAGCCGGGAACGAGATAATCGTGGCGAGCAACTTCACGCCAGTACCGCGTCACGGCTATCGCTTCGGGATTAACCAGCCGGGGCGCTGGCGTGAAGAGCTGAACACCGACTCGATGCACTACCACGGGAGCAACACCGGCAACGGCGGCTGCGTGGCAAGCGAGGCGATCGCCAGCCACGGTCGGGAGCATTCGCTGTCGGTGACTCTGCCGCCGCTGGCGACAATCTGGCTGGTACGGGAATCTGCAGGGCAATAAAACGCGCAGCTGATTTATTGCAGCTGACTTATTACCGGAGGTGATCACTTCTGAATTATTTTGCAGAAGAGTGAGGCTTTTTCTTCATTATTTTCTTTTATGGCTTTTATTTAATAGCAGGACATTATTATGAGTAAACTTGAATATACTGACAACTTAATGCTGTCGCGCCAGTTACCGCTTAAATCCGTGGCCCTGATCCTCGCCGGCGGACGTGGCACACGATTAAAAGACCTGACCACTATTCGCGCAAAACCTGCGGTGCATTTCGGCGGTAAATTCAGAATTATTGATTTTGCTTTATCGAATTGTATTAACTCCGGAATAAGACGTATCGGGGTCATTACACAATATCAGTCCCATTCACTGGTGCAGCATATTCAACGCGGCTGGGCATTCTTTAACGAAGAAATGAATGAGTTCGTGGATTTATTACCGGCGCAGCAGCGGGTGCATGGTGAGAACTGGTATCGGGGGACGGCGGATGCCGTGACCCAGAATCTGGATATTATCCGCCGCTATGATGCGGAATATGTCGTTATTCTGGCCGGGGACCATATCTATAAACAAGATTATTCGCGGATGCTGCTCGATCACGTTGAAAAAGGGGCGCGCTGTACCGTGGCCTGCCTGCCGGTCCCGGTTGAAGAGGCAAGCGCTTTTGGCGTCATGGCCGTGGATGAGAATGACAAAATCATTGAATTTGTTGAAAAACCGGCTAATCCGCCCACCATTCCTGGCGATGAAACCCGCTCGCTTGCCAGTATGGGCATTTATGTGTTTGATGCGGAATATCTCTACCAGCTGCTGGAAGACGACGATCGGGATGAACACTCCACCCATGATTTTGGCAAAGATATTATTCCCAGGATAACGGCGGCAGGTGAAGCGTATGCGCATCCGTTCCCGCGCTCCTGCGTTCAGTCGGATAATAATGCCGAGCCATACTGGCGCGATGTCGGAACCCTGGAGGCGTACTGGAAAGCGAATCTGGATTTAGCCTCAGTAGTGCCAGAGCTGGACGTTTATGACCGTAACTGGCCTATCCGTACCTATGTCGAATCGCTGCCCAGCGCCAAATTTGTTCAGGACCGTTCCGGCAGTCATGGCATGACCATGAATTCTCTGGTCTCCGGCGGCTGTATTATTTCTGGCTCGGTGGTGGTGCAGTCGGTTCTATTTTCCAGAGTTCGGATTAACTCGTTCTGTAATATTGATTCGTCGGTTTTATTACCGGGCGTCTGGGTCGGTCGCTCCTGCAGGATAAGACGCTGCGTGATCGACCGGGGATGCGTTATTCCGGAGGGGACGGTGATTGGCGAAAATGCCGTTGAGGATGCGCGACGCTTTTATCGTTCGGAAGAAGGCATCGTTCTGGTTACCAAAGAAATGCTGAACCGACTTGAACTATGAAGCCGTTGGCGGAAATAAAAGCTGCCGCAGCTGTGATTGCCGTCATTGGCATCGCGTCGCCTTCATGCCTGAATAATTAAGGAGCATCCATGCGAGTTTTACATGTAGGAGCGGAGATGTTCCCTCTGTTGAAAACGGGGGGGCTGGCTGATGTGACCGGTGCTCTCCCGGCGGCGCAAATAGCCGAGGGCGTGGATACCCGCGTGCTGCTGCCGGGGTTTCCCGCGATCCGCGACGGAGTAGGGGAACCGCAGGTGGTGGCCAGCAGGGAGACCTTCGCCGGGCCGATGACGCTGTTGTTTGGCGACTTTAACGGCGTGGGCATCTATCTGATTGATGCCCCGCATCTCTATGACCGACCGGGTAATCCTTATCATGACCCGCAGATGCAGGATTATCCCGATAACGTCCTGCGTTTCGCGCTGTTGAGTTGGGTCGCGGCTGAGCTTGCTGGCGGTCTGGATCCGTTCTGGCGGCCTGAAATCGTCCACGCCCATGACTGGCATGCGGGCCTCACGCCGGCTTATCTGGCCGCCCGCGGCAACCCCGCCAGGTCAGTGTTTACGGTGCACAACATTGCCTATCAGGGCTTGTTCCTCGCCCGGCATATGGCGGAGATCGCTTTACCGTGGTCATTCTTCCAGATGCATGGGGTGGAGTTTAAAGGACAGATCTCCTTCCTTAAGGCGGGCCTCTATTTCGCTGACCATATCACCACCGTCAGCCCGACGTATGCCCGTGAAATTACCGAACCGCAGTACGCGTTCGGTCTGGAAGAGTTGCTGCGGCAACGTCAGCGGGAAGGGCGACTGTCGGGGATCCTTAACGGCGTCGACGAAAGCATCTGGGATCCGCGCCGCGATCCGCTGCTGGCTGCGCCTTACGACCGGAACTCGCTGGCTGAGAAAGCGAAGAACAAGCAGCAGCTGCAGACGACGCTGGGGCTGAAGGAGGACGGCCGGGCGCTGTTGTTCACCGTCGTGAGCCGGCTCACCAGCCAGAAGGGGCTGGATCTGCTCCTTGGCGCACTGCCGGGAATCATTGCGCAGGGAGGGCAGCTGGCGCTACTGGGATCCGGCGACCCGGATTTGCAGGCCCGTTTTCTTGCCGCTGCGGCGCAATACTCCGGGCAGGTGAGTATCCGGATCGGTTACGACGAGGCGCTGTCGCATCAGATGATTGGCGGCGCCGACGTCATCCTGGTGCCCAGCCGTTTTGAACCCTGCGGTCTGACCCAGCTCTATGGCCTTCGCTACGGCACATTGCCGCTGGTTCGTCGCACCGGCGGACTGGCGGATACCGTCGCCGACTGTTCGCTCGAAAACCTTGCTGACGGGATCGCGAGCGGATTTGTGTTTACCGACAGCGAGACTGAATCACTATTACATGCCATCCACCGGGCCTTTGTCCTGTGGTCCCGTCCATCGCTGTGGCGGTACGTGCAACGTCAGGCAATGAGCATGGATTTTAGCTGGCAAATTGCCGCTAAGTCTTTCCACCAGTTGTATCAGCGTATTATTTAATTGCTACGGATAAGAAAAATGGAACCACGCTTAAGTTATATTTCACCCAGTCTGAATGAAGAAGCGCTACAGCATGCTATCGCTTATAAGCTCATGTTTATTCTTGGTAAAGATCCCTCACTTGCCAATAAACATGAATGGCTCAACGCCACGCTGTTCGCCGTTCGCGATCGGCTGGTAGAACGTTGGCTGCGGGCGCATCGGGCGCGGATCTCGCAGCAGGCCCGGCAGGTTTATTATCTGTCGATGGAGTTTCTCATCGGCCGAACCCTCTCTAATGCCTTACTGTCGCTGGGCATCTATGAGGATGTGAAAACGGCTCTGGCAGGGATGGGGCTGGATCTGGAAGAGCTGATTGATGAGGAGAACGATCCGGGGCTGGGCAACGGCGGTCTCGGTCGTCTGGCGGCCTGTTTTCTCGATTCCCTGGCCACACTGGGGCTGCCAGGCCGCGGCTATGGTATCCGCTACGACTACGGTATGTTCAAGCAAAACATCATCGACGGCCGGCAGATGGAGTCACCGGACTACTGGCTGGAGTACGGTAACCCGTGGGAATTCGAGCGCCATAAAACCCGCTATACCGTGCGCTTTGGCGGACGTGTTCAACATGAGGGCAAAAACTCACGCTGGCTGGAAACCGAAGAAATTATTGCCGTGGCCTACGATCAGATTATCCCGGGTTATGACACCGATGCCACCAACACCCTGCGTTTGTGGAGTGCCCAGGCCAGCAGTGAAATTAATCTCGGTAAATTTAACCAGGGGGACTATTTCGCCGCCGTGGAGGATAAGAACCACTCTGAGAACGTTTCCCGCGTGCTTTACCCGGACGACTCGACCTATTCCGGGCGTGAACTGCGCCTGCGTCAGGAGTATTTCCTTGTTTCGGCGACGGTACAGGACATCCTCACCCGTCATTACCAGCTGTATCAAACCTATGACAACCTGGCGGATAAAATTGCTATCCACCTCAATGACACCCATCCGGTGCTGTCGATCCCGGAGCTGATGCGTCTGCTGATTGACGAACACCGCTTCAGCTGGGATGACGCGTTTGAGGTGACCTGTCGGGTCTTCTCCTACACCAACCATACCCTGATGAGCGAAGCGCTGGAGACCTGGCCTGTCGATATGCTGGGGAAAATCCTGCCGCGCCATTTGCAGATTATCTTCGAGATTAATGACTATTTTCTGAAAACGATGCAGGAGCACTATCCCGATGATATGGCGTTGCTGAGCCGGACCTCGATTATTGATGAGTCCAATGGTCGCCGCGTGCGGATGGCCTGGCTGGCGGTAGTGGTCAGTCACAAGGTTAACGGCGTGTCGGAACTGCACTCCCGGCTGATGGTGGAGTCGCTATTTGCCGATTTCGCCAGAATCTTTCCGCGCCGCTTCACCAACGTGACTAACGGCGTCACGCCGCGCCGCTGGCTGGCTGCCGCTAACCCGTCCCTTGCCGCGGTTCTGGACCGCCATATCGGCCAGACCTGGCGAACGGATTTAAGCCAGCTGAGCGAAATGGGGGAATATCAGGATTATCCGCTGGTTAACCAGGCCGTCAGCGCCGCCAAACTGGCGAATAAACAGCGTCTGGCCGATTATATCGCCCGTCAGCTGGGCGTGGTGGTGAACCCGAACGCGCTGTTTGATGTGCAAATTAAACGGATCCACGAATATAAACGCCAGCTGATGAATGTGCTGCATGTGATCACCCGCTACAACCGTATCAAGGCGGACCCGCAGGCCGAATGGGTGCCGCGAGTGGTGATTTTCGCCGGCAAAGCCGCGTCCGCTTACCACACGGCAAAACAGATCATCCATCTGATAAACGACGTCGCCAAAGTCATCAACAGCGATCCGCAGATTGGCGACAGACTAAAGGTGGTGTTCATTCCCAACTACAGCGTCAGTCTGGCGCAGATGATCATTCCGGCCGCGGACCTTTCTGAGCAGATTTCGCTGGCAGGGACTGAAGCCTCCGGGACCAGTAATATGAAGTTCGCCCTCAACGGTGCGCTGACCATTGGCACGCTGGACGGCGCCAACGTTGAGATGTTGGAGCACGTGGGTGAGGACAATATCTTTATCTTCGGTAATACCGCTGCAGAGGTCGAGGCGCTGCGCAGCAACGGCTACCAGCCGCATGATTACTACGACCAGGATCAAGAGCTGCGCCAGGCGCTGACCCAGATGGGGACCGGGGTGTTCAGCCCACAGGAGCCGGGCCGCTATCGCGGTCTGCTGGATTCGCTGATCAACTTTGGCGACCACTATCAGGTGCTGGCCGATTACCGCAGCTATGTTGACTGTCAGGACAAGGTGGATGCGCTCTACCGAACCCCGGAAGAGTGGACCGCCAAAGCGATGCTCAACATAACCCACATGGGCTATTTTTCATCGGACCGTACGGTGCGGGAGTATGCGCAAAAGATCTGGTATATCGACAAAACGCAACTCTGAGCGCGTACTGACAACCAGGAAACGCCGGGGCGGGTGGCAGGAGACCGGCCCCGTCGATGAGCGACCCGGCAGCAACACATAAATAAGCCTGACGGATATGACAGGAGAGAAAAATGACGGACAGTAAACGCGCAGGGGAGCCTGCACAACAGAGTGATTTGATTAACGTCGCTCAGCTGACCGCGCAGTACTACGTACTGAGGCCGGAAGCGGGCAACGCGGAGCATGCGGTGAAGTTTGGTACCTCTGGCCATCGTGGCAGTGCAGGGCGCCATAACTTCAATGAGCAGCATATTCTGGCGATCGCGCAGGCGATTGCGGAAGACCGCGCCAGGAACGGGATTACCGGTCCCTGCTACGTGGGTAAAGATACCCACGCGCTCTCCGAACCGGCCTTTATTTCCGTACTGGAAGTGCTGGCGGCCAACGGCGTTGATGTTATCGTGCAGGAACACAACGGTTTCACCCCGACGCCGGCCATTTCCAATGCCATCCTGGTGCACAACAAAAAAGGTGGTCCGCTGGCAGACGGCATCGTGATCACGCCGTCTCATAACCCGCCGGAAGATGGCGGTATTAAGTACAACCCGCCGAACGGCGGCCCGGCGGATACCAACGTCACCAAAGTGGTAGAGAATCGCGCTAACGAACTGCTGGCCTCGGGTCTGCAGGGCGTCAGGCGCATCTCCCTCGATGCGGCACTGGCATCCGGTCATGTTAAAAAGCAGGATCTGGTACAGCCGTTTATCGAAGGGCTGGCGGATATCGTCGACATGGCGGCAATTCAGAAAGCCGGCCTCAAGCTCGGGATCGATCCGCTGGGCGGGTCCGGTATCGAATACTGGAAACGTATTGCCGGGCACTACAAGCTCGACCTGACTATCGTCAACGATCACGTCGATCAAACCTTCCGCTTTATGCATCTGGATAAAGACGGCGCCATTCGCATGGACTGCTCATCTGAGTGCGCAATGGCGGGCCTGCTGGCGCTGCGCGATAAGTTTGACCTGGCTTTTGCTAACGATCCAGATTATGACCGTCACGGCATCGTCACGCCGGCAGGGCTGATGAACCCGAACCACTATCTGGCGGTGGCGATTAACTACCTGTTCCAGCATCGCCCGCAGTGGGGCCAGGATGTGGCGGTGGGCAAGACGCTGGTCTCTTCCGCGATGATCGACCGTGTGGTGAACGACCTCGGCCGCAGGCTGGTTGAAGTGCCGGTGGGCTTTAAATGGTTTGTTGACGGCCTGTTCGACGGCAGCTTCGGCTTCGGCGGAGAAGAGAGCGCGGGCGCCTCGTTCCTGCGTTTTGACGGAACGCCGTGGTCGACCGACAAAGACGGGATCATCATGTGCCTGCTGGCGGCGGAAATCACCGCCGTCACCGGTAAAAACCCGCAGGAGCACTACGACGAACTGGCCGCCCGCTTCGGCGCGCCGAGCTATAACCGGCTGCAGGCTTCGGCCACTTCCGCACAGAAAGCGGTGCTGTCGAAGCTGTCGCCGGAAATGGTCAGGGCCAGTCAGCTGGCGGGTGACCCGATCACTGCGCGTCTGACCGCCGCGCCGGGCAACGGCGCATCGATTGGTGGCCTGAAAGTGATGACCGACAACGGCTGGTTCGCCGCCCGACCGTCAGGTACGGAAGACGCTTACAAGATCTACTGCGAGAGCTTCCTCGGGGAAGCACATCGCAAGCAGATCGAGAAAGAAGCGGTGGAAATCGTGAATAGCGTGCTAGCGGCGCACCAGTAGAGCAGTTGACGTACTCCGCTGAGCCGGAGTACGTCATAGTTACCCGGCGACACCAATACAGGCACCACTTTGTCAGAACATAAGGAACGGGACGCTTCGCAAAAGGTATTGCTGCGGGGACTATATGAATATCTATGTTATTACCAATAATAATTTCATGCTTGTAGGTCTGAAATGTATGTTCAGCGACAACAGCCTCTCCGTCAACAGGGTTGTGTTTTCACGGGTCAGCGATATTGCCTTCAGCAACAGCGATGTGGTGATTGTGGAGTCAGAGCTGAACACCGGCGATGCCGAACGTCTCAAGTACCTACACATTTCACCGGTCAATCTTATCTTTTTATTAAAACCGGCGTCAGGAATGAGCGGGACAGGGCGTGAAGCGGTATGCATTGACACTGAATTAAGCGGTAATGAATATCTCATGATGAGGCAGGCGTTTAAAAAAATGGGGATCAATCTGAAGAGGGACAAGTTGTCATTTACCAAAAGAGAAACACATGTTATCAATATGATTTTAAATGGTTATTCGATAGATGAAATTTCCCGTAGCCTGCTGATCTCCAAAAAAACGGTTCAGTCTTTTGTCGGTATTGTTTTGCATAAACTGAATACCACCAAAATAAGTGGAATATACCGCAAAAAAAATCTCATCATCGACAGTTTTGCCAGGAGGAGCCTGCATCGTTAGGATGCCCTATAAACTAATGATCTGCTTATGGAAAGTCACTATTTCATATATTAAGTTTCAACTAAATTTGTTATAAATTATTTTATGTTGTTATGTTGAACGGGGTTTGATTATTGGTATGCTTCAGAAAAAATAAACATACATCATGGGTGCTAACATGATGAAAATATATGAAACTATAGTCATCAAATGATTTAAGCATACAATAAATAATATAGGATTATATCCTCTATCTGTGAATGGTGGGCGGCAGAGGAAAAACGGGATATATATTTATGCATTTCATCTTTTTATTATAAAAAACTGTTATGTAAATTCTGTAGCGGGAGGGGGTATGTTTAGTGAAGACGCACACTATGAATTTCTAAAAAGATATTACAGAGCGGAGTTTTTTGAAGGAAGAAATGGTTCCATTTGGGGAATAAATTATTCTTACAATTTGGCAAGGGTGGGTATGAATATGCTTGAAAGATATGGCTATGGGATAATATTAAAGCATGAATCTATCACTGGTGAAACCATTTACTATGATCGTAGTCTGACGATACTATTTGGTGACAGAATTACACAGGCCCTGGGAGGTCAGTATTGCAACAGAGAAATGAGAGAATAATGATTTAATATATTTTTTAATCGCTCGTTAAACATTGGAACTTTTCTCAGAACGTGACTGCAATGTCTTCAACGCATCTAACATGTCGTCGCCGTTCAGTGAGCGCTGCGATTATTTCTCTGTTGGTTTTCTGCGCCGCCGCAAAGAGCCATCACCGGCAGGGATCGCCTGTGAACGGTTGTTATCGCGTTTATCCTGAACATCAATCTAAATTGAAATGTCCGCATGTAGGTTATGTTTCAGCCTTTGCCGAAGATGTCTTTACTCCGGGTCTGAAGTTGCTGCAGGGCTTCCAGCATGTCGTTATGGTCCAGACTTCGTTGTGATTTCTTGCCGGGTTGTTTCTTTCTGCGTGAGGTCTGGCCGTCCAGTGATGGCAGGGCCTGTGAGCGGGTGTTGTCCCGTTTGTCCTGAACCAGCTTTATCATTTCCAGGGCACGTCCCAGACGCTTGTTGTCGATGATGGCGCCCTGGTCCAGTTCTCCCAGTCGGTCGTAAGTGGTAAAGGGCAGGGAAGTGCCGCTGGCCCGGAGCTCAATGTCACCATCCGGGTATTGCCATACCTCGATGTACTTCCCCTGAAAACGCCGGTTTTCTTCATTATCTTCAAGCAGATAAAGCTTTTTATCATACTGTAATGTCAGGTTTTTCGAGACCTTACGCTGCTCGCGCCAGGTGAATGTCGCCTGCAGGTTTTCGCCATTATCCAGCTGGCGATGTACGTCAAAATCGTGACGTGGCGGCTTTGCAAACCGACGGTTGTAATCTTCCATGAACTCATCAGCAAAGGCGTTTGCAGCCTCAGGTGTGCTGATACCGCGGAGCCGCAGTTCCTTGACCAGGCGGTCCTGTAATGTCAGATGAGCCCGTTCAACACGCCCCTTGGCTGAACTGGTGTTGGCACAGATACCAGTGATATTCAACTCGTTCATGGCACGACCAAACTGAGTCTGGCCATCTCCGCCGGTGGCCTGCTTGTTGTTGATCCTGAAGACGCTGGCTTTGTCGCTGTAGAATGCCAGAGGCTTACCGTAGCGCTCCAGATATCCCCGGGTGGCTTCAAAATAGGTGAACGTGGACTCCGAACTGACGAACAGAAGCTGCATCAACCGACTTGTTGCATCATCAACGTAAACGAGCAGCGTGCAGGCCGGACCACGGTCCTCGAACCAGCGATGTTCACTGCCATCAATCTGGATGAGTTCGCCGGTGCAGGCCCGACGTGGGCGTGGCTGATGCACACGAGGTGGCCGTAACTTACGAGGGATCCATAAACCATCCCGGGTCATAAGCTTACGTAGGGGTTTGACGGTCAATGATGTAAAAAACCACGCCAAGACGATAACTTTCTGTTTTTAATGAATTAACATAAGCCTCTGTGTTAGTGAGGTTTTTCCCGATGATACCCTTGATAAACTAAGTCGGGGTCTGAGGGCCAATGGAACGAAAACGTACGCTAAGGAAATAACCAATTGTTATAATTGATATTATTCATTCTTCTCTATGAACTGAAAGCCCGCACTAAGCAATGTTTTAGCCTCAAATGACTTTTTTACCTACCCAACTAACGTAACGATCGCACATCAGGTCGTTTTTCAACCGCATAGTGACACCTGCACTCACATGCGAGAAAACACATATGATTTTGACTTCTTGTTTTGGTGGAGAGACAATACCCATTCATAGCAGGAGTACATAATGCCAGAAATTGCATCCCTACAACTTTTCAAAATACTATCTGATGAAACCCGCCTGGGTATCGTGCTACTGCTCAGGGAGATGGGGGAGCTGTGCGTATGCGATCTCTGCACAGCGCTGGAACAATCACAACCCAAGACCTCCCGCCATCTGGCGATGCTTCGGGAAAGTGGCCTGTTGCTGGATCGCAAGCAGGGGAAATGGGTTCATTATCGCTTATCCCCGCATATTCCTTCCTGGGCTGCCCTGGTGATTGAGCAGGCCTGGTTAAGTCAACAGGACGACGTACAGGCCATCGCCCGTAAGCTGGCATCGGCCAACTGCTCTGGCAGCGGTAAGGCTGTTTGTATCTAAAAATTTTGCCTGTACATATATGTTTTTACGAATATGAGGTGTTAAAGATGAAAATGTTAACGGTGTTTGATCCGGCGATGTGCTGCAGTACCGGCGTTTGTGGTTCAGATGTCGATCAGGTTTTGGTCAATTTTTCTGCTGATGTGCAATGGCTGAAAGGGCGTGGGGTTCAGATCGAACGTTATAACCTGGCGCAGCAGCCTATGAGCTTCGTTGAGAACGAAAAAGCGAAAGCATTCCTTGAGGCTTCTGGAGCTGAAGGGCTTCCGCTGCTGTTGCTTGATGGTGAAACGGTGATGGCCGGGCGATACCCAAAACGCGCTGAACTGGCTCGCTGGTTTGGTATACCGCTGGAAAAGGTGGGTTTAGCTTCCACCAGTTGCTGTGGTGGTAAAACTTCCTGTTGTTGAGTATGTCAGGAGGACATATGAAATTCTTAGAGAATATCCCGTCTTACCTGTTTTTCACCGGTAAGGGAGGTGTAGGCAAAACTTCGATTTCCTGCGCAACGGCTATACGTCTGGCTGAACTGGGAAAGCGTGTTCTGCTTGTCAGTACCGACCCGGCTTCCAATGTCGGTCAGGTATTCGATCAGACTATCGGTAACACTATCCAGCCCGTGACTGCTGTGTCTGGTCTTTCGGCTCTGGAGATTGACCCGCAGGACGCCGCCCAGCAATACCGCGCCAGAATCGTTGACCCTATTAAAGGTCTTTTGCCTGATGACGTTGTTAACAGCATCAGTGAACAGCTTTCAGGAGCTTGTACGACAGAGATCGCTGCATTCGACGAGTTTACTGGCTTACTGACTGACGCTTCTCTGCTGACCCGCTTTGATCACATCATTTTTGATACTGCCCCAACTGGCCACACTATTCGCCTTCTTCAGCTTCCCGGAGCCTGGAGCAGCTTCATCGAAAGTAACCCGGATGGTGCTTCCTGTCTTGGTCCAATGGCTGGGCTGGAAAAACAACGCGAGCAATATGCTCATGCGGTTGAGGCATTATCCGATCCTGAACGAACTCGCCTTGTGCTGGTCGCGCGATTGCAAAAATCAACACTGCAGGAAGTCGCTCGTACTCATGACGAATTATCAGCTATTGGCCTTAAAAATCAGTATTTAGTCATTAACGGTGTCCTGCCTGCGAGCGAAGCAGAACGTGATGCACTGGCCGCTGCAATATGGCAACGGGAGCAAGAGGCGCTGGCAAATCTTCCTGCCGGGTTATCTGATTTGCCGACAGACAACTTATACCTGCAGCCGCTGAACATGGTTGGTGTATCCGCATTGAAAGGCCTGCTCAACGAACACGCTGAGATAACATCGCTTACTGAACAAAGCCCACAGAACAAGCCAGAGAATATGTCGTTGTCTGTCCTGGTTGATGATATCGCCCGCAGTGAACACGGTTTGATTATGCTGATGGGCAAAGGTGGTGTGGGCAAAACCACAATGGCTGCGGCTATCGCCGTCAGTCTGGCGGATAAGGGTTTTGATGTGCATCTCACCACCTCAGATCCTGCTGCACATCTCAGTACAACGCTCAATGGCAGCCTCAAAAATCTGCAGGTCAGCCGAATCAACCCTCACGATGAAACTGAACGCTATCGTCAGCATGTTCTTGAGACGAAAGGCAGGGATCTGGATGAGGCTGGGAAACGGCTGCTCGAAGAGGATTTACGTTCTCCTTGCACAGAAGAGATTGCGGTGTTCCAGGCGTTTTCACGCGTAATTCGTGAAGCTGGCAAACGGTTTGTGGTCATGGATACGGCACCTACCGGGCATACGCTATTACTGCTTGATGCTACCGGGGCTTATCACCGTGAGATTGCCAGGAAGATGGGGGATAAAGGTCATTTTACCACTCCGATGATGCAGCTTCAGGACCAGGAACGTACCAAAGTTTTGCTGGTCACTCTGCCTGAAACCACACCTGTACTGGAAGCGGCAAACCTGCAGTCCGATCTTGAACGTGCGGGGATTCATCCCTGGGGCTGGATTATCAATAACAGCCTTTCGATTGCACAGACGCAATCGCCGCTGCTTTGCCAGCGCGCCCTACAAGAGCGTCCTCAAATCGAGGTTGTGAAAAACCAGCATGCAAGCCGCATAGCGTTAGTACCGGTAATGGCTGCAGAGCCCACTGGCATCGAGAAACTCAGAGAGCTGGTTGTTTAATTTTTTTTGTATATACAGGGCGGCAAAGCCGTCCTGTCTGGAGGATTTATGTTACTGGCAGGCGCTATTTTTGTCCTGACCATCGTTTTGGTTATCTGGCAACCGAAGGGATTAGGGATCGGCTGGAGTGCGACGCTGGGCGCGGTACTGGCGCTGATCTCTGGCGTAGTCCATTTTGGTGATATCCCTGTAGTGTGGAATATTGTCTGGAATGCGACGGCGACCTTTATTGCCGTGATTATTATCAGCCTTCTGCTCGATGAATCGGGCTTTTTCGAATGGGCGGCGCTGCACGTTTCACGTTGGGGTAACGGTCGCGGGCGTTTGCTGTTTACCTATATCGTTTTGCTCGGCGCAGCGGTGGCGGCACTGTTTGCCAACGATGGTGCGGCATTGATTCTGACGCCAATTGTTATCGCCATGCTGCTTGCATTAGGTTTCAGCAAAGGCACTACGCTGGCATTTGTCATGGCCGCCGGGTTTATTGCCGATACGGCCAGTCTGCCGCTTATCGTGTCCAACCTGGTTAACATCGTTTCTGCAGACTTCTTTGGGCTGGGTTTCACTGAGTATGCGTCGGTAATGGTGCCGGTGGATATCGCAGCCATTATCGCCACGCTGGTGATGCTGCATCTGTTCTTCCGCAAAGATATTCCGCCAACTTACGACCTGGCTCTCCTGAAAGCACCGGCAAAAGCGATTAAAGATCTGGCAACCTTCAGAACCGGCTGGATAGTGTTGATCCTTCTTCTGGTTGGCTTTTTCGTCCTTGAGCCGTTGGGTATCCCGGTCAGTGCGATTGCTGCTGTAGGGGCTGTCATTCTGTTTGCGGTGGCGAAGCGAGGTCATGCCATTAACACTGGCAAAGTGCTTCGCGGTGCGCCATGGCAGATCGTCATATTCTCTCTGGGAATGTATCTGGTGATCTATGGTCTGCGTAATGCCGGACTAACAGAATACCTCTCCGGTGTGTTGAACGTGCTGGCAGATAAAGGACTTTGGGCCGCGACGTTTGGTACTGGCTTCCTGACGGCTTTCCTCTCTTCCATCATGAACAATATGCCTACCGTGCTGGTTGGTGCTCTCTCTATTGATGGCAGCACTGCAACAGGCGTTATCAAAGAGGCGATGATTTTTGCCAACGTGATTGGCTGCGATCTTGGACCGAAAATTACACCTATTGGTAGCCTGGCAACGTTGCTCTGGCTGCATGTCCTTTCACAGAAGAACATGACCATCACATGGGGATACTATTTCCGCACCGGGATCGTCATGACTCTGCCTGTGCTGTTTGTAACGCTGGCCGCGCTGGCGCTACGTCTCTCTTTCACTTTGTAATGAGATACTGATATGAGCAACATCACCATTTATCACAACCCAGCCTGCGGCACGTCGCGTAATACGCTGGAGATGATCCGCAACAGCGGTATCGAGCCGACCGTTATTCTTTACCTTGAGACTCCACCTTCACGCGATGAGCTGGTCAAACTCATTGCAGATATGGGCATTTCCGTCCGTACTTTGCTGCGTAAGAACGTCGAGCCGTATGAGGAACTGGGTCTTGCAGAAGATAAATTTACTGACGACCAGCTCATCGACTTTATGCTACAGCATCCGATTCTGATCAACCGTCCGATCGTAGTGACGCCACTGGGAACTAAACTTTGCCGTCCTTCAGAGGTTGTTCTCGATATCCTTCCAGATGCCCAGAAAGCGGCTTTCACCAAGGAAGACGGTGAAAAAGTCGTTGATGATTCAGGTAAAAGACTGAAATAAAGACGAAGGGGGCATTTGCCCCCTTCATTATTACTTCGCCATTTCTTCCAGCAGGTCAATACCAACCGGCTCTTCGCTCTGTAGCGCTGTTAATGCAATACGCTTTGCATACTGCTCTTCCACATCAGAGATGAGAGGCAGCTCGCGGTTCGCCCTGATCTTCAGGAAAGGCGAAGACGGTTGAGCAGCTGCCAGGCTGTTATTAACGACCCATGCCCACGGCTCGATGCCAGCTCGGCGTAGATCCTGCTGCAGGTTAGCGGCTTCCAGTACAGGTGTCGTTTCGGCAAGCGTCACGATAATCACCTTCGTCTTCTCCGGGTCTGCTGCTTTTTCGCTATCACCTGTCTTCGATGTCAGAAAGCGAGAGAATTCGGCTTCATGCTGTCGCCAGAACACACTCATGCAATTGTTGAATGCCTTTACATCACTCATGTTCGTCCTCAAATTTTGCTCAGATTAACCCGGCTCTCATCTTCCAGAATTTTATAAACAGTGGAACGGGCAATACTGAGCCGGCGGGCAATATCTGTTGCACCAGTTCCCTGCTGATGAAGTGCCAGTACACTATTTCTGTCGATGATGCGCTTTCGGCCAAACCGGATACCTTTCAGCCTGGCCTCCTGCCGTCCTTCGTTCGTACGCTCCAGAATCCTCCTGCGTTCGGCCTGGGCTACAGCTGAAAGAATGGTCACAACCATTTTCCCCATTTCACCGTCGGTGCTGATCCCGTCGTCTATGAATCGGACCGCGACTCCCTGAGCGTCGAATTCTTTTATCAGTTGGATCATATCGGCAGTGTCGCGGCCAAGCCGGTCGAGTTTCTTCACCAGGATGACGTCACCTTCCTCCACCTTCATTCGCAGCAGATCCAGTCCTTTCCTGTCGGTAGAACTGCCGGATGCTTTGTCGGTAAATATGCGACTGGCTTTCACCCCCGCCTCTTTAAGCCCCTTGATCTGAATATCGAGGGACTGCTGGCTTGTTGATACCCGTGCGTAACCAAAAAGTCGCATAAAAATGTATCCTAAATCAAATATCGGACAGTGGGTGTCTGTTATAACAAAAAATCGATTTAATAGACACCTAGACAACACCATTTTAGTGTGTCCGAGAATTTATAATATTTCGGACGGTTGCGAAATTGTTAATTCATGACCATCAGGCAGGGAGGCCGGTATGCCCGTCGATTTTCTGACCACTGAGCAGGAACTGAATTATGGTCGCTATGTTGCAGAACCCAATGACGTGCAGCTGGCGCGCTATTTTCATCTTGATGAGCGGGATCTTGCCTTCATTAACCAGCGGCGGGGAAGGCATAACCGGCTGGGAATTGCGCTTCAGCTCACCACCGCCCGTTTTCTGGGCACCTTTCTGACAGACTTAACCCGGGTTCTGCCAGGTGTTCAGCAATTTGTCGCGGTGCAGCTTAATATTCGCCGTCCAGAAGTCCTTACCCGCTACGCAGAACGGGTTACCACCCTCAGAGAGCATACTGCGCTGATTAAGGAATATTACGGTTACCATGAATTTGGCGATTTCCCCTGGTCTTTCCGCCTGAAGCGCCTGCTGTACACCCGCGCATGGCTCAGTAATGAGCGACCCGGCCTTATGTTTGATTTTGCCACCGCGTGGCTGCTTCAGAATAAGGTCCTGCTGCCCGGAGCAACCACACTTGTACGTCTCGTCAGTGAAATACGCGAACGGGCAAATCAGCGGCTGTGGAAGAAACTGGCCGCGTTGCCGGACAGCTGGCAGACCGCCCGCGTGACGGAGCTTCTGGACATTCCTGAGGGGCAGCGTACTTCACCGCTGGAGCAACTGAAAAAGGGACCGGTCACCGTCAGCGGCCCGGCATTTACCGAAGCGCTGGAGCGGTATATCCGGCTGCGAAACCTGGAATTTTCCCGACTGAATTTTACCGGTCTGCCTGCTATACAACTGCGTAATTTGGCCCGTTACGCAGGCATGGCGTCGGTAAAATATATCGCGCGAATGCCACAGCAGAGAAAACTGGCCGTACTCACAGCATTCGTTAAAGCGCAGGAGACTGCGGCGCTGGATGAGGCCGTTGATGTGCTCGATATGCTGATACTGGATATCACTCGTGCGGCGAAGAAAACGGGGCAGAAAAAACGGCTCAGGACGCTTAAAGATCTTGATCGTGCTGCGCTAATATTGGCGCGGGCATGTTCATTGTTGCTGGATGAACAGGCTGACGATGCTGAACTGAGGGAGACCATATTCAACAGCATACCGAAAAGCAGGCTGGCAGAATCCGTCTGCAAGGTAAATGAGCTGGCCCGGCCTCAGAACAACAATTTCCATGACGAAATGGTGGAGCAGTACGGGCGGGTAAAGCGCTTTCTTCCGGCGGTATTGCGCGACCTGCATTTCCAGGCAGCGCCAGCCGGAGAACATACGTTGTCCGCCATTCATTATCTGACCGAACTGAACTGCTCGAAAAAGCGCATCCTGGACAATGCGCCTGAACATATTATTACCGGCCCCTGGAAACGCCTGGTATACGATGCGGAGGGCCGGATACAGCGTGCCGGTTACTCGCTTTGTCTGCTGGAGCGCCTTCAGGATGCACTACGTCGAAGGGACATCTGGCTCGAAAACAGCGATCGCTGGGGAAATCCCCGCGAGAAGCTGTTGCAGGGGGAAGAATGGCAGGCTCAGCGGGTCCCCGTTTGCCGGGCGCTGGGACATCCCACTGATGGACATAAAGGCGTGCAACAGTTGGCGGTCCAGCTAGATGAAACCTGGAAAACCGTCGCATCCCGCTTTGAAGGAAATGCGGAGGTTCATATTTGCCATGACGGTAAACATCCTTCCCTGACTATCAGCAGCCTGGAGAAACTGGAGGAGCCAACATCGTTGCATCGTCTCAACAGTCGGGTAAGGCTGCTACTCCCGCCAGTAGATTTGACGGAACTGTTGCTTGAAATAGATGCCAGAACGGGATTTACACGTGAGTTTACGCATGTCAGTGAATCCGGGGCCCGGGCACAGGATCTGCACATCAGCCTGTGCGCGGTCCTGATGGCAGAGGCCTGCAATATCGGGCTGGAACCGCTGATAAAGCACAATATACCGGCGCTGACGCGCCACCGGCTTAGCTGGGTAAAACAGAATTACCTCCGGGCAGAAACGCTGGTCAGCGCCAATGCCCGCCTGGTTGATTTTCAGTCCACACTGGAGCTTGCTGGCCGCTGGGGTGGTGGCGAAGTGGCTTCAGCTGATGGCATGCGCTTTGTCACGCCGGTGAAAACCGTCAATTCAGGACCTAACAGAAAATATTTTGGTTCCGGACGTGGCATCACCTGGTACAACTTCGTCTCTGATCAGTACTCTGGATTCCACGGCATCGTTGTCCCCGGCACATTACGAGATTCCATTTTTGTGCTGGAAGGCCTTCTGGAGCAGCAGACAGGGCTGAATCCGGTTGAGATCATGACAGACACAGCCGGTACCAGCGACATTATTTTTGGCCTCTTCTGGCTGCTGGGATACCAGTTTTCCCCCCGGCTTGCCGATGCCGGTGAAGCGGTATTCTGGCGAGTGGATAAATCGGCAAATTACGGTGCACTGGACGAACTGGCACGTGGTTGTGCCGATCTGTCGAAAGCCGAGGATCAGTGGGATGAGATGATGCGAACCGCCGGTTCGCTGAAACTGGGCACCATTCATGCTTCAGAACTCATTCGCTCTTTGCTGAAAAGCTCGCGCCCATCAGGGCTGGCACAGGCGATCATGGAAGTGGGGCGCGTCAACAAGACGCTGTACCTTCTTAATTATATTGATGATGAGGATTATCGTCGGCGGATCCTGACGCAGCTAAACCGGGGGGAAGGCCGCCATGCTGTGGCGAGGGCGATCTGCTACGGGCAGCGCGGTGAGATCAGAAAGCGCTATCGTGAAGGTCAGGAAGATCAGCTGGGGGCACTGGGCCTGGTCACTAACGCAGTGGTACTGTGGAACACACTTTATATGCAGGAAGCCCTGAGCTGGATACGCAGTAATGGAGAAGAAATCGGGGTTGAAGATATCGCCCGGTTGTCCCCACTGATGCACGGGCATATCAATATGCTGGGGCATTATACGTTTACGCTACCGGAGGATATTTTGAAGGGGGAACTGAGAGAACTAAATTTCAATTTAAACAATGAATTAACTTCTTAGCGTACGTTTTCGTTCCATTGGCTCTCAAACCCCGCGGACGGAGAAGCTCGCGAAGTGCGTTACTCATAGCCACTTGGCCTTCTTGAAGCGCATGAACAGGAGAAGGCAGAACACCGCTATCACTCCGAGCACGACGAAGTAGCCATATGGCGTGTCCAGTTCCGGCATGTGCTTGAAGTTCATGCCATATATTCCGGCGATCGCCGTCGGGACCGTCAAGATCGCCGCCCAGGCCGCGAGCTGGCGAGTGACCACACCGATCCTTTGCGCTTCCAGAAGGCTGCTGGCCTCGAAGACCGTGGACAGGACAAGCAGGAGGCCGTCGACCATGGACTGCACGCGGTGGACATGGTCCGCGACGTCGTGGAAATATGGTGTCATTTCGGCGCTGATGCAGGGAAAGTGGCCGCGAACGAGCTTTCGCACCAGCTCGGCCATAGCCCCGAGCGTGCGCTGGAACCGCGTGAGTTCGGACCTTAGTTCGAAGATTCGCGCCACCTCTTCTGGCCCGAGGAAATCGTGCAGCGACCGTCGCTCCATCGCCAGGACGTCGTCCTCGATCATTTCGAAGATGGGCAGATACTGGTCGACCACTCGGTGCAAGATCGCGTGCAGCACATAGTCGACACCCTTGCCGAACTGCGTCGGCGATGCCTCGAGTTGCTCCCGAAGTTTGCCCAGCGCTCCGGCATTGCCGTGCCGCACGGTGATAAGGTGATTGTGACCGGTGAAGATCGCCATCTTGCCGTAGCTGATCCGGTCGCCGACCAGCTCGGCGGTCTGGGCGACGACGTACAACTCATCGTTGTAGACCTCGAGCTTGGGCGGGCACAGCGGGTGCATGGCGTTGTCGATCGCCAAAGGATGGAGGTTATACGTCGTCTGGATCGCGCTGAGTTCGTCTGCGGTGGGCTCGCTAAGCGCGATCCAGCAGAAGCCCGAGCGATTCTCGTTTAGTTCGACGTGCTCATCGAGCCTGATTTCACGGACTCGCTTACCTTCGTTGTAATAATATGCGGCGATAATGGTCATGCAGGCCTCGCAGGAATTCGCAGGCCACGCTGTACAGCCGGTCGCGCCAGCCCGCGTTCGAGCCATGCCTGCACGTTCGAATAGCTGCTTAGGCCGAGGATGTCGCCCGCTGCGTAGAATTCGACCAGCGCATTCACCCAGCCAAACGTCGCAATGTCCGCGATCGAGTAATCATCGACAATCCATTCGCGGCCCTCCAGCCGGTGATCCAGGACCCCGAGAAGACGCCTGGATTCATCAACAAAGCGCTGCCGAGGTCGCTTGTCCTCATAGTCCTTGCCGGCAAATCGCAGGAAAAAGCCTAGCTGTCCGAAGGTCGGCCCAACGCCCGACACCTGAAAGAACACCCAGGCCAGAGTCTCGTACCGCTGGGCGGGTGTTGTTGAGATGAGCTGCCCCGTCTTGTCGGCCAGATAGATGAGGATCGCACCGGTTTCCCATATGCCAATGGGCTGGCCGTCAGGGCCAGCCGGATCGATGATCGCGGGTATGCGGCCGTTGGGATTCAACGACACGAACGCTGGATCCTTCGACTCGTTGTTCGAGATGTCGACGAAGTGGGGCTCATACGGCAGGCCAGTCTCCTCCAGCATCATCGAGACCTTGACGCCGTTGGGCGTGGGGGCCGCGTATAGTTGCAAGCGATCCGGATAAGATGCTGGCCAGCGCTGCGTGATGGGAAAGGAGGAGAGGTCTGTCATATCTGGATCCTGGCACTGCGACGGCGGCTGAATGGAATGATCTGCTTCAAGGCCGGGTTCGACGACCGCGTCGATTGACGCGGTCGTCGGAGGTTGCGAACCGGATCGGCGCGGCACTAACGGCAGCGAAGCCTATTCCGCTGCAGCCCCGGCCGCAGGGCTCACATCGCCGGCCTCATGCCGCTTTGGAAGAACCCAGTCGGGACGGACGAAGTGGCAGGTGTAGCCGCCCGGCCGCTTCTCCAGATAATCCTGGTGATCGGGCTCGGCCTCCCAGAACTCGCCGACCGGCTGGACCTCGGTCACCACTTTGCCATCCCACAGCCCCGAGGCATCCACATCGGCGATCGTATCCTCGGCGACGCGCTTCTGCTCCTCGTCGACATAATAGATGCCCGACCGGTAGGAGAGCCCACGATCATTGCCCTGGCGGTTCAGCGTCGTCGGATCGTGGATCTGGAAGAAGAATTCCAGGATGTGCCGGTAGCTCGTCACTGTCGGGTCGAAGACAATCTCGATCCCCTCGGCATGCGTGCCGTGATTACGATACGTGGCGTTCGGAATATCGCCGCCCGTGTAACCCACACGGGTCGAGATGATGCCGGGCCGCTTGCGGATCAGATCCTGCATGCCCCAGAAACATCCTCCTGCGAGAACAGCGCGCTGATGCATGTTAAGCCTCCTCTACTTGATCGAGATATTCACCGTATCCCTCGGACTCCATCTCGTCGCGCGGGATGAAGCGAAGGGACGCAGAGTTGATGCAGTAGCGCAGACCGCCGCGGTCGGAAGGACCGTCCGGGAAAACGTGGCCCAGATGGCTGTCGGCGTGTACCGACCTGACCTCCGTCCGGACCATGCCGTGTGCACTGTCCCGCACCTCGTTCACGTTTGCCGGAACGATCGGCTTGGTGAAGCTGGGCCAGCCAGTACCCGAATCGAACTTGTCCGTTGAAGCGAACAGCGGCTCTCCCGACACTATGTCGACGTAGATGCCAGGCTCCTTGTTGTCGTTGTGCTCACCCGTGAAGGGCCTTTCGGTCCCCGAATCCTGGGTAATCCGGCGTTGCTCGGGGGTCAGGCGGTCAACTGCTGCCTGTGACTTCTCAAACTTCATGATAGTCTCCAATAATTAATCTAGAGAGCTCGACACACTGTCATTTATCTTTGCAGTCATTGCGCCGACTATAGCATGCGCCCCAGATTTATCCAATACGCTGCGCGTATAGTTTCCATAGCGCCGAAGCTCTTCACGTCGTGATTCAGTTCCACTCATACCGGGCTGCCAGCTGCGCGATGTTCCGTATCTCGACCGTTGCCGTGGAGCCGGATACTGTCGCGATCACGACTTCGCGCTCCAAGACAAATCCGTCGATCGGCCGAGTGACGAGGCCTTGCACGGTCGGCGATCGTTCCGGAAGAATGCATATGGCGTGGCCGTCAGCGACGACCCGTTGCACCCAGTCCTCGCGATCTGATCGAAAGCGAGGTCGCATGAGCAAGTCCCGTCGCGCGAAGTGATCGAGGATCCGATCGCGAAACTCGCATTTCAGGCGATCGACGAAAGGAAACTCGAGCAGGTCTTCGCCGCGCACGATCTCGTTGGCAGCCAAGGGATGGTTTGCAGAACAGCCGAGCACGAAGCGCTCCCGAAATAGAGGATGCACATCCAGCTTGCGTTCCGGTCTTGTTTCACGCGGCATGATGCACGCGTGGTATTTTCCTGAAAGCACCTCCGATGTGTCCTCGTTCGACTGGAGCGAGTGCAGCTTGATTTCGATGGATGGCATCTCCGCCAATGCGCTCTCGAAGAATGCCGTAAATTCCTTTGGTCCGACGGTGGGCGCGACGGCGACATCCAGCACGCGGTGCCCCCCCATCGCCCAGTGCTCCGAGTGATTGCGAACGCTCTTCATCGCGACCACCATGCGCCGGAATTCTGCCTCGACGTCATGGCCAAGGCCAGTCAGGCGGCTGTTCTTCCCGTCGCGATAGATCAGCGGCCCGCCAAGCTCATCTTCCAAGCGGCGGATCGCGCGGGTCAGACTTGGCTGTGACACACCGCTCAAGCGAGCGGCCGCTGTGAAATTCAGCGTCTCGGCCAAGTTGATGAAATAGCTGACTTGATTGAGTTCCATAGTCCTTTGGCCCACGCGCCTGACTGATACCTCTTCCGTGAGACCGCCTTTGGAACGCAGGTCGCAGAAGTATGCTTGGCGCATATAATCATGATATAGGGGCTTGTCTATATGCGCCAGACATATAAATGATAGCCTGAGATGACGATTACCGGTTGGCGGTGCGCTCCGCTCAGCTCCGTCGAAGGTTCTGAGAGCGCAACCGCCAAGCCGCGTGCTGGAGGTTTGATGGACATGGCAGGAAGATCATTTACGTTTGTCAGTGGGGCTGGCTCTCCGCTGTCCGGGCACCTCGAACCGCCGGAAGGGACGCCGCGGGGCTGGGCGATCTTCGCCCACTGCTTCACGTGCGGGAAAGACAGTCGCGCCGCTGTTCACATCTCGCGCGCGCTGTCGCGTGCGGGCATCGGGGTCTTGAGGTTCGATTTCGCCGGGACCGGGATCGGCGGTGGGACGGGAGAACCTGTGAACTTCGCGTCGGACGTCGAGGACCTTCGGGCCGCCGCAAATGCGATGGCGGCGGCGGGCATGTCACCGTCCCTCCTCGTCGGGCACAGCCTGGGTGGCACCGCTGCGATCGTAGCCGCCGCCGACATGCCTGATATTGCGGCGGTAGCGACGATTGGTGCGCCGGCCGACCTTCAGCATATCTTGCGCCTCTTCGGACCGAATGATCTGGACACCATCGCGAGCGAGGGCGAGGCCTCGGTGGAGATTGCCGGTAGGCCCTTCCTCATTCGCCGAGGGTTCCTTGAGGCGGTTGAGGGGATCGACGTCGAGAAGGCCATTGCCTCCCTGCGACGGCCGGTGCTGGTCATGCACTCTCCGCTGGATCAGGTGGTCGGCATCGACCACGCGTCGCGCATCTTCGTCGCGTCCAGGCACCCTAAAAGCTTCATCTCGCTCGACAACGCGGATCACCTTCTCACCGACGTCGCGGACGCGAACTACGCCGCGGCCATGGTGGCGGTTTGGGCGAGCCGCTTTCTCCCACCACTCAGCGCGGATCTTCCGCAGATCGAGGTTGCGGAGGGCGTCGTCGCCACCGAAACTCTTGCAGGGACGTTCCAGCTCAAGGTCCGCAGCGGCGAGCACACTCTGTTCGCCGACGAGCCAGCATCGGTCGGTGGCCTCGGGACCGGACTATCTCCCTACGAACTCGTATCTGCCGGCCTCGCAGCCTGCACGGTGATGACGATGCGTCTCTATGCGAACCGCAAGGGCTTTCCGCTCGAACGGGCGAGCACGACCGTGCAGCACGAGAAGGTGCCGGACATGATGCCACCCGACCGGTTCACCCGCACCATTGTCCTCGATGGGCCGCTGAGTGATGATCAGCGCGCTCGGATCCTCGCGATCGCTGATCGGTGTCCCGTCGATCTGAGTCTCATCCGGGGTTCGGACGTGCAGACCGAGCTCTTGAGCGCCAGTCAGGCTGCGGATCCCGCGAGGCTGGCTTGACCGTGGCGCACACGGAGGAGGGCGAACGGACTGTGAGCCAATCGCCTACCGGCAATAGGGCGGCCGCGACAGAGCGAGCAATTCTCGCAGGCGGCTGCTTCTGGGGCATGGAGGATTTGCTGCGCCGAGCCAGGGGAGTCATTTCGACGCGTGTCGGTTACACAGGCGGAGAAATGCCTGATCCGACCTACGCGAGACATTACGGCCATGCGGAAGCAGTGGAAGTGACCTTCGACCCTTCCGTTCTCGCCTATCGCTCGCTCTTGGAACTCTTCTTCCAGATACATGACCCCACGACCTACGAGCAACAAGGCAGCGATGTCGGTCCGAGCTATCGATCGGCGATTTTCTACACCACCGAAGTGCAGAAGGAAGTCGCCCTCACAACCATCGCGGAAATCGAGGCATCAGGAAGCTGGCCTGGCCCGGTCGTGTCGGAGATCAACCCAGAAGAACCCTTTTGGGAGGCGGAGCCAGAGCACCAAGAATACCTGGTGCGCTATCCTGGGGGCTATAGCTGCCACTTCGTGCGCCCGACCTGGCGGTTGGACCGCTCAGACGAACGCCCAGCTGTAATACTTGACAGAAAGAGTTGATGATGACCGAAACCGTGACTAATCAGGCCGCCTGGCAGAAAGCGCCGGGGCAGCCACTGAGGATCGGTGTCACCGCTCTGCCGCATCTGGCGGCGAACGAGATATTGATCCGCAACGCGGCCATCGCGATCAACCCACTCGACTGGATTCTGCAGGACGTCGCGCTTTTGCCATGGCTCGACTATCCCGCGATTCTCGGCAGCGACGTCTCCGGTGAGGTCGCGGCGGTCGGTGGCGCGGTCGAGCGGTTCAAGGTCGGCGATCGAGTCATCGGACAGGCGGTCGGGACAACCGTAAATCAACCTGCGCAGGGTGCGTTCCAGCACCACACGATCGTGCTGGACCACATGGCGGCGCCGATCCCCAACAACATTGCCTTCGCTGATGCGGCAGTCCTCCCGCTTGGCCTTGGCACCGCCGCAAGCGGGCTCTACGGACGGACACAGTTGGCTCTCGCGCCACCGTTACACTCGCCGACCGCGCGTCCAGAGGTCGTTCTGGTCTGGGGTGGATCGTCGAGCGTTGGCTGCAACGCCATCCAGCTCGCGGTGGCGTCGGGCTACAGGTGCGTCGCCACCGCTTCGGCGCGCAACGTCGGCCTGTTGAAGGAGCTGGGTGCAAGCGAGGTTCTTGACCACTCGAGTCCAGCCATCGTGGAAGACGTGATTGAGGCAATGCGCGGGCGCAGTCTCGCTGGAACGCTTCACGCGACCGGTCACATGAAAGACTGTTTTGCCGTAGTTGCGAGATGCGAGGGCTCGCGCCGGGTGGCAGCGACGCTGGCCCCGCCCGACGAGCGTTCATTTGGAGTCGAGGCGACGCACATCTCCGGGACGAGCCTCAAGGATGACGAGGTTGGTCCAATGATCTACCGCGAATTCCTGCCGCAGGCTCTCGCGGCGCGCACGTTCGTCCCCGCCCCTCCGGCGAAGATCGTGGGCCAGGGCCTTGAAATGCTCCAGGCTGCCTTGGAAGCCCTGAAGGCGGGTGTATCCGCAGCGAAAATCGTCGTTACCCTGCCTTGAGTGACCAGCCAGGCGGTTTTTCGCGTTCGCAGTCTGAGGTGGCCCGCACTTTGCCGATTGGGAAGCTCTACCGGGAAAACGCGTGTGGGACGCGCGCTGCGCTCCTGCCGGAGCATGCGTTCCCGAAACCTGTTCCCGACTGCTTTTCCCCGAAACTACCTATCGGACATAGAGAAATGGGAATGCAGCGAGTGGTTTGAACGGCCGCTTCCGAAACCGCGTTCCGATCAATTGAGCGGCTAAAAGTGGGGCGATCACCGACATATTAGAATGAGACCGCCATGCCCGATCGGCCGGCTTGACGCGTAGCCAAAAGAATGCGGCTGATGGTAGGCTCGCTGACATTATGAAGCCCCGCCATCTGAGCAGCGTTGAGCTGCCGCAATTGCGAGTCTCCTACGCGTCGTCGTTCTTCTCGCGGTCCACACCTCGCTCATGCAATTCGGCATCGACGGGGCAGTTCGTGCAGCCCTCGTAGCAGCACAAGCGGCAGATGCGGTATGACTGCTCGAGGTTTTCCAAGCGATTTCGGAGAACGCGTTCAGCGATGTCCGATAAGGTTTTCAGTTCGTCTGGATTAAGGATCGATAGCCCTTCGGCAATCACTTGATCGCGCGAGGCCAGGACCTCGTCGCTCGCGACCTTGCCAGTTGGAGTAAGATAGAGGGATCGCGCGCGCCCGTCTGTCGAATGCTCCCTACGCTCGATCAATCCCTCGCTTACCAATCTATCCACCAGGCGAACAGTTCCAGCATGTGAAAGGCCCACCCCGATCGCAAGCATACGGATCGAGAGCCCGGGCTTGTGCGCGAGCAACGCCAGCGCTGAGGCGGCGGGTCCAGCTTCCGGCGCCCGCGATGAACTAGCGCGAACGATGTCGTCGCTGATCATGAGTGCGAACGCCCCGAAAATGTTTCGATCTCGAGGTCCATCCATTGCCACATCTATATGTGCGCGGAGCATAGACAGCAAGCCATACCGTGGTCCTCTTCCTCCGCGCGGCTTGTGGAAAATGTCCTGTTTTAGAAGGGTTTCGGAGGATTTCGACTGATCGAGCGCGCCGAAAAAAACGGGTCCGGCTCGTTAAGGCCGCGGAACCGTTGATACCTGGCGGCTATAGGGCAAGCCTTTTCGCTCGGAATCGCCGTAGGTCGCGCCCGAGAATCACTCCGCGTCAGCGCTGTCATCCAGGCCGCGCAGGTGCAGATCAGCGAGACCTAGCTTGCCCCCGGCGTCGCACTTCCATCGTGTCACCGCGCGCGATCACGATTGTATCAATCCCATTGAGGAACAGTCCGTGCTCCACGACGTCGGGGATTGCGGCGAAACGGGCGAAGACCGCGTCGCCATGCAGCTGAGCGCCTCCGGGCTCGATATCGCGACGGAGCATCCATGCCCCGCGGAGGTTCTGCAGGATTTGCACGCCCGCCGTCACGAGAGGACCACAGTCACGAGAGCACAAGCGCCCCTCTGTGGCGGACCGAAGCACGCAGCAGCACGAGGGACGCCGCTAGCAGAACTGCGTCCTTCAGTAGAAACTGCCCTGGTGCAGCCGAAATCGCAGGAAAGCCGCCGGCAGTCTGCTCCGCGACACCTGGAGTGGTGATGAAAAAGGTCAGCGTGATCAGATAGGTCGCTGCTGACATTAGTGCGCCTAGCGCAGAGAAGAGTGGACGAAATGCACCAAGGATCAGAACGAGACCGGTCGATAACTCGATAACGCCGATGAAATAGCTTTGCCCCTGCGTCCCGAACATGCCGAGCCAATTCATGATCGGGCTGTGTTCGATAAACGGGGCGATACCATAGGCCTCGTACGCTGTGAACTTCATCGCGCCGAACCACAGAAATACGATCACGAGAGCCCATCTAAGCAGGCCAAGATCCCTCCGACCGTGCTCGGGGACAAGAAATTCATAACGGTCGAAAATGCTCATCTAAAATTCCTCAACAGTGGTCCCGTGGGAACGTCACGAACGTCGTCTACGTGCTTCGGGCAGGCGTTGCAGTATATGCGCGACGCATATACCATATACTAATAAGCGAGATATGTCGAGCGGCTGGCTCGCGCTTCGCTGCCTCACGAAGCCATCCTCATCGGCGATGCCTTTACCCAGCAAACGCGCGACCTTTGCGGGATTTTGACTTGATGGGGCTGGCGCTCCGGGTGGGCCTATAGCCCGTTGGCAAACGTCCAGCCTGTACGGATGGACGCGGCCCTGGACGAGATAACCATGCCCACCGAAATCGTAGCAGCGATCGGCGAAGGCGCGCTCGCTTATCGAGAGAGCGGCATTCTCTCACTGGCAGATGGCAGAGTATTCTCCGCGTGCCGGCAGTATCGCTATCGCTTGAGCGAGGACAGTGTTGTCGTCGAGTTCGCAGACGGACCTCATATCGGGACGCAGTTCCTCAGCTTGAGTTTCTCGCGGACGGATACCGGGTTGGAAGCGAGTGGCGTCTATGCCTGCGGAGACGACACCTACCATGCAACCTACAGGATTCTGGGGCCGGCGGCCTTTGAAGTGGTCATCATGGTCCAAGGGCCTGCAAAGGCATACGAGCTAGTCAGCCGATATTCCCGGTCGGGATAAATGCTCATGTCAGGAGGGCAAGTCCTCTGTTGCCCTTATCATGGCCGTGAAAGGCAGCGCCGGAATAACTTACCACGCGCTGCAAATCCGAAGACGATTGTCGTCGTCATCAGAAGGTAGGCGACTATCCCACCAGGTGAAAGAGTCGGAACCGCTGCGAGGATCAACCCATCATTCCCGCCGGGTATGAGCGCGATGCCGATACCCATCAATGTGCCGCCGACGACAGATCGCAGAATGCCATTGGCTGTCGGCAGTTGGAGACGCAGATTGCCTTGGCGAAAGGAGGCGGTTAGGGCGCCTGCGATCGAAGAGATCACCGCAGTGAGCGCGACCTCGCCGGCCGGGGACATTCTGAGAGGAAGGGCGCGTTGAATCACGTCTGCGAAGGTCCAGGCCGGCGAGAGTGCATATAGAAGTCCGCCAGTGATACCGAGTCCAATCATCGAAGCGCCGAACGACCAACCCGGCTTTGTTCGCAGAACGCTCTTCGTGGAAACGAAAACGAGTGCCAGCACGAGCACAACTAGGAAGGCTAGGAGAGTAACGAGGCCTGTTGCGCTCGGTTTGGAGATTAAGCTTGGCCATGTTGAATCGTAGCCGAACCTGCCATGGTCGGCAGCCAAGATACCAATCGTTAATCCCAAGGGTAGAGCTAGAAGTCGCATCTCCCCATCCCCAAGCCGCGCCAGCGATCCGAGCAGGCATGTGTCATTAATGAGTGCGCCGAGGCCGAAGGCGATGGCGCCGATGAGCAGGAGGAAATTGATGCTGGTCGAGGGTGCGAGTGTTGCGCCCAGTGTTCCCGTCCAGACTATCGGGACCGCAACCAGGCCTGCCGCTGCCGACGCTGCGAGAAATCCGACGAACATTTTCGGCGGCTGTCTTCTGTGTAACTCATGAGCGGCCACCACTAAACAGGTTCCGCCTTGGTTCGCCGCATATCCGAACCCGAAGGCAAGTACGCATAGAAGAAGTTCGAGCGCAAACGATCCCATTATTTCAAGCCTGCCTGATCATATCGTCAGCCTTCTGATGCGACGTTCCAGCGTGGCGAGCGCCCCGGCTTAGCTTTACCACGGGAAGGCGCGATCCTGCTGTAGCCGCACAGATGGCAAAGGCTGACCGAGCCATCTTTGTCGAAGCCGTTTGCCACAAGGAGCCGCTCCGACAGCATGCCTAGAATGTCGAGGTCATTGGGCGACAGGGGCGAAATACATTCGGAGATCACCTGCTCCCGTGCCTTGAGCAAGGCGTCCGTTATCTTCTTCCCCGAATTGGTGAGGTGAATGAAGCGCGCCCGCCTGTCGGTGATTTGTCTTCGTCGTTCCACCAACTGTTCGCGCTCGAGCCTATCGATCAATCGCACCGTCCCGGCATGAGAAAGCCCGATCGAGGTAGCCAAAACGCTGATCGGCAGTCCGGGCTCCATGCTGAGTAACACCATCACGGCGGTCCCCGGGCCGCTTGGTGAAAACGAGGCCGAGACACTGGCGATGCTGTCTGCAACGGCCAACGCGAGTGCACCTAAATGGTACTTGGCGACCTCAGGCTCCATACCGCAAGAATATATGCTTCGCGCATAGACTTCAAGCGTGTGAAAATGTATGACCGCCGCATGCATCTATGACAGATTCGGACATGGTCATGCTCATTGAGGGGCTCAGCTCGGATTCCACATCTGAGATCAACGGACGTGCTCGTTCCCCAGGCGCTAGCGGGGGTGGGCTCGATGAAAGTGGACGTGCATGGGTGCCGCTCACCGGGCGCAGGCGGTTCGCCGATGAGACCGCCGGTATGATCGGACGGGTCTCATGCCCGACCTGACTCTTGATCTCCGATACCTGAAGTACGCCGTTCAGGTCGCCGAGGCCGGCAGCTTCCGCCGAGCGGCGGAGCGCCTATCGATATCGCAATCCACCGTCAGCCGACGTGTGCAGCTGTTTGAGCGCCAACTTGGCTTTTCTCTCTTCAAGCGTACGCGAGCGGGGGCAGGGCTGACTCCAGAAGGTGAGCGCTTCCTTCAACAAGCGGTGGTGGGAGCGCGCTACCTTCGTAACGCCGCAACGGAGATCCGCTCCGCGCGGAAACTCAAGACCGGGCTCGTGAGGTTTGGAATGCTTGAAGCGTTCCCGGCGTGCCCGATCATCAACATTCTCTCGGCATTCAGAAATAGACATCCGACGATCGAGGTAAAGCTTGAGGAAGGCACTTCAGAAGAAAACACTTTGGGGGTGAAGCGCGGATTACTGGACGCAGCAATCAGCCTGAGTGCGAGCAAGAGCCCTCAGTTCCAAGTTCGACGTCTCTGCGAACCAGATCTGTTCGTGGCATTGTCCCCGCTTCACGAGTTGGCAGCACGGCCACAGCTGTCGTGGGAGGACGTTTGTGACGAAGTCTTCCTCGTTCGCTCGGATGGCGCTGGGCGTGAGCTCGCTGGCATACTCCGGCGCATGGTGGGCGCCGGAGACGGAGCGGTTCAACTCTCGATCCAACAAGTCAGCCGAGAAACCCTGCTGACGATGGTCGAACAGGGCTTCGGCTTGACCATCACCAGCGTGATCTACCGGCCGGATATCGCGTTGATCCCGCTCCCATCGGCGCGGGCGCCGACGGCCGCTATAATTTCTTCCAGTGACAACGACAACCCGACTCTGCCGCTGCTGCTGAAGTGTTTCGACACCCCCTCTAGAGCGGGGACCACGGATTAATCGGCGCTCCCCGGCGTCAACGTTCGCCTGGCTTTGGCGAAGCCACGGTCTGTCGCGATGAACCGTTGTAACATCGGGACGATTAACCGAGCTGGGTCAACAGCGGACTGACCTTGCTCTCGGCCCAATAGGTGGGCGTAGTCAACAAGGTCCTGGTGGAGAGCTGCAGGTAGCTCGACCTGTACCTTAAGCGGCTTGTCGTCCGCGATGGGGCCTAGCTTAAGCTTCGACATCATCACCCTCCATATGGCTCCAGTACCAAGTCTCGCGTCACGAGAACGCGCACGGGAAATCCGGGCCGAATAGTGATCGTGGGCGCGACGTTGAGCTGACGCCTCACAATCTGCTGCCCTGCGTCGTTGATGGTGTCCTGCCCACCGTTCCGGATCGCCTGAACGAGCTGATCGTCGTTGTCGACCGCGAGTTCGGCGCCGACGCTCAGCAGTGTCGACAATCCCGCAGCCTTGGCCAGATCCCACCAATGGTAATCGACGCCATCCTGCAGCCCGGCGAACCCTTCAGCGTCAGCACCAGGCTGGCGCTCGAGAACGATCGAGCGCCCGTTCGGGAAGACGAGCCGAGTCCAGACGAGCAGGACTCGGCTCTGGCCGAACTGCACGTTGTTGTCGTACTGCCCGACCACACGAGTGCCTTGCGGCACAAGCAAGATACGGCCGGTTGGGCTGTCGTAGATGTTTTCGGTGACCTGCGCGGTGATCTGGCCGGGTAGATCGGATCGGATGCCGGTGATCAGCGCCGCGGATATCACTGCTCCCGCCTGAAGGACGTTCGGCGATACTGGCGCAGCGACGCGATCGGGCGCAACCGTCCTGCGATCGGCCGCGGCGTTCAGAAACGCGTTCTGCCGGTCCTGCGCCGAGGGCGTGGCGGGCGGCGGAGCGAGGCCAATGCTCGCCAAATCCGGCACCGGCGCGAGCGCTGGGGCAGCTCCCGCAGCAGCGGGTGTGCCCCGGCTTTCCGATCCGGAGAAGAGACGGCTGGTGCGCGCGGTCTCGATTTCCTGAAGGCGGCGCTGCTCTTCCGGGCTGATGCCGGGATTGGGCGTGGCCGTCCCGGGTGTGGGCACCGGCTGTCCGCGATCCTGGGTACTAAGGATCGGCCGGCCGAGGTCACCGGGAAGAGGGGGACCGAGCTGTGGCACGCCACTGTAATCTCGCGGCAGGCCGGCCAGTCCGTCAGCGGTCGAGCGGTTCTCGGTCGAATAGAGTTCGTCGTTCGGCCGACCGGCGTCGCGGGTCTGAAGCGCGTAGATCAGCGCACCTCCGAGCCCGACGCTGGCGACAAGACCGAGGCCGGCGAGAACCTTCCGCGACAACCGGGTGACGCGGGGCGGTTCGGCCCGCAGCCGCATCGGCGCAGGCCCGACCGGCTCGCCGGTCAGGGGCTGCGCATCGTCGTCCGGCACTTCCTCAATCCGGGGCGGGTTCTCGCTCACGAGGTCGGCCTCCCGTCTGTGCGGACGATCCTGACGCGCTTCTGCTCGCGGCCGGAGCCGAAGCGAAGTTCGGCAGCCGCGAACAGACGATCAACGATCATGTGGTGGCCGCGAACGCGATAGTTCACGAGCTCAGAGGTGTTGCCCTCGGGGCCGACGACGAAGAGTGGCGGCATCTCGCCCTGACCGATGCCGCGCGGAAACTCGATAAAGACCTGGCGTCCGTCGTCGAAGGCGCGCAGCGGCCGCCACGGCGCACGGTCGCCCTCGATCGCATAGCGGAAGTTGACGTTCGCGAGATCGACGCCGCTCGCCACCGGCTGGGCCGCCTGCGCCTCGGCGTTCTGACGGCGCAGCGCAATGAGCTGGTCTTGCGGATACTGCCATGAGACCGACGCCATATAGGTGCGCTCTGTCGAGCGCAGCTCCATGTGATAGGTGCGCATGTTGGTGTTGATGACGAGGTTTGTCATCAGGTCGGCGCGGGTGGGCTTTACTAGGATGTGGATCTGGCGCGTTGCCCCCGATCCGCTCTCGGTGTCGCCGATGATCCAGCGCACTGTGTCGCCGGCGGCCACCGGGCCTGCGCCGACAAGCTGCTCCCCGGGTTGGAGCGCGATGTCGGTGATCTGCCCGACGGCGGTATAGACTTGATAAAGCGCCCCTTGAGTCCACGGGTAGACCTGCATCGAGTTAATGAAGCCGTCGCGCACCGGCTGGACTCGTGCCGCCTCGTTTGCCTGGTTGACGCGAGCGGTCGGATTAGAAGGCTCCGGGGCACGCCGCGTCTCCTCCACACGCTGCAATTGGCCAGGCAGCGGCAGCGGCCGGGGCAGCTCGACCACGGTGACCGGCGCGGGTGGATCGACGGTCTGCACCGCCGGAGCCGCATTGTCGTAGGAAATCTCCGGCGGCGGATTGGTGGTCGCGCAGCCCGCGAGCGCGGTCGCCGCTAGCAGAACGACCGGGAATGCGGCTCTACGGAGAGCCGGGAGTACGTGTGTGTGTGAAGCCGGGTTTCCGGCTTTACGGAAATACGGCTTCATTGCCCAAGCTCCCGTGACCAGTTGATGGCGTTGACGTAGATGCCGAGCGGGTTCGCCCTGAGCCGGTCGGCGTTTCGGGGGATCTGCACGACGATCGTCAGGATCGCGGTCCAGCGCGTGGTCTCGGCGAGCTGGCCATTTTCGTATCGGCGCTCGACCCAGGCGACGCGGAAGCTGTCCGGGGACGCGCGGATGACGCTGGAGACGTCGACAGCGACCTGCTGCCGGCCGACCCGTGTAAAGGGGTCGTTGGAGCGGGCGTAGTCATTGAGCGCCATGGCGCCGCGGTCAGTCGTGAAGTCGTAGGCGCGCAGCCAGGGGTCGTCTCAGAAAACGGAATCTATGGTCACTCCCGTTTTTGCAACACCGATTTTGACGACAAGTTGGCTTGCTTGAATCTATCCGGCGTCTGAATGGGATTTTATTCCCGCGCCTTGATGAGTTCCGCGCCTGATGAACCTCCAGAAAATATACGGCTTCAATGAGCCTTTCCGTTTTACAGGTTCCTCAACAGGCCGGTGGGCCGTTAGTATCATCAATATCAGTATTCGCAAAACCAGATCAGTAATTCTTTAAACCGGTGTATTTCTGCCGTTATGCTACATAAGTTTGCTGTCGTGCCGTTAGGGCCCAGGCTATTCTGGCCAGCTTGTTTGCCAGAGCACAAGTGACGACAAAGTTGCTTTTCCGGCACAGTAAATCCCTGACCCAATCGGCCAATTTGCCAGACTGGTGTTCCAGTTTTTGTATGAATACCCTGGCACATTGAACCAACAAAGTTCGGATCTTTTTATTACCTCGCTTACTAATTCCCAGCAATGTCGTCCTACCTCCCGTGCTGTACTGCCGAGGTACAAGCCCTGTTGCCGCCGCAAAGTCACGGCTGCTGGCGTACTGCTTCCCGTCGCCAATCTCAGTTGAAATAGTACTCGCTGTCAGTGTTCCGACGCAGGGAATGCTCAGCAAGCGCTGTCCAACCTCATCTTCGTCCAACTTTCGTTTCAACTGGGATTCCAAATCTTTAATCTGCTCAACAAGATAGTGATAATGCTGTTGTAATTTCAGCAATAACTGGCTGAGGTAAAGAGGCAAACTATTATCCTCAAGAATGGTACTCAGTCGGCTAATAACGGCAGCTCCTCGGGGAACGCTAATGCCAAATTCCAGCAGAAAAGCATGCATTTGATTGGTTGTTTTTACCTTATCCTGAACCAGGGATTCACGGACACGATGCAGAGCCCGCATTGCCTGCTGAGATTCCGTTCTGGGCTGCACAAAACGCATAGACGGACGCGATGCAGCTTCACAAATAGCTTCGGCGTCGACAAAGTCGTTTTTATTGCTTTTAACGAACGGGCGGACAAATTGTGGTGATATCAGCTTTGGGGAATGCCCCAACTCTTCCAACTTGCGTGCCATAAAGTGAGAACCGCCACAGGCTTCCATTGCGATGGTTGTAGCGGGGCATGTCGCCAAAAATTCGATCAACTTTGGCCGGGTAAATTTTTTACGGTAAACAGCCTTCCCGCGACGATCCTGGCAATGAATATGGAAAGAGTTTTTACCCAGATCGATACCAATGAGCGCAATGTTTTCCATGATAGTTCTCCGAATGAAAGCCTGTCCTCAGCATAATACCGGGAAGGAGGGAGTGACCATCTCATTAAATAAAGCACGCTAAGCCGGTTGCAGCGGCCGTAGCGGCCTGAACTTGCCCGCGCCGATCTTGGCGCTGCTGCGCCAGAGGTAATCGCCGGTCAGGTTGATGTGCTCCCAGCCGAGCGGCGACAGGTACTGCAACAGGCCGTCATCGACGGCTTGACCGTGGCCACGCAAGGCGTTCGCGGCCCGCTCCAGATAGACCGTGTTCCATAGCACGATGGCCGCCGTCACCAGGTTGAGGCCGCTGGCCCGGTAGCGCTGCTGCTCGAAGCTGCGGTCGCGGATTTCCCCCAGGCGGTTGAAGAACACGGCGCGGGCCAGCGCGTTGCGCGCCTCGCCTTTGTTCAGCCCGGCATGCACGCGGCGGCGCAGCTCGACGCTTTGCAGCCAGTCCAGGATGAACAGTGTGCGCTCGATGCGTCCCAGCTCACGCAGGGCGACGGCCAGGCCGTTCTGGCGCGGGTAGCTGCCAAGCTTCCTGAGCATCAGCGAGGCCGTCGCCGTGCCCTGCTTGATCGAGGTGGCCATCCGCAGGATTTCATCCCAATGGGCGCGGACGTGCTTGATGTTGAGCGTGCCGCCGATCATCGGTTTCAACGCCTCGTAGGTGGCATCGCCCTTCGGGATGTAGAGCTTGGTGTCGCCCAGGTCACGAATGCGCGGGGCGAAGCGGAAGCCCAGCAGGTGCATCAACGCGAAGACGTGGTCCGTGAACCCTGCCGTGTCGGTGTAGTGCTCCTCGATCCGCAGGTCGGATTCGTGATACAGCAGGCCGTCGAGCACGTAGGTCGAGTCGCGCACGCCGACGTTCACGACCTTGGTGTGGAACGGCGCGTACTGGTCGGAGATATGGGTGTAGAACGTCCGCCCTGGGCTGCTGCCGTATTTCGGATTGATGTGGCCGGTGCTCTCGGCCTTGCTGCCGGTGCGGAAGTTCTGGCCGTCCGACGATGACGTGGTGCCGTCGCCCCAATGCCCGGCGAAGGGATGTCGGAACTGCGCGTTGACCAGCTCGGCCAGTGCCGCCCCGTAGGTTTCGTCGCGGATGTGCCAGGCTTGCAGCCAGGCCAGCTTGGCGTAGGTCGTGCCGGGGCACAATTCCGCCATCTTGGTCAGGCCCAGGTTGATCGCGTCGGCGAGGATCGTGGTCAGCAACAGGTTTTTGTCCTTGGCCAGGTCGCCTGACTTCAGGTGGGCGAAGTGCCGGGTGAAGCCCGTCCATTCGTCTACCTCCAGCAGCAATTCGGTGATCTTGACGTGCGGTAGGATCATCGCCGTCTGGTCGATCAGGGCCTGTGCGGTATCGGGCACCGCCGCATCGAGCGGCGTGATCTTCAGGCCCGACTCCGTGATGATGGCGTCCGGCAGCTCGTTGGCCAGCGCCATGCGGTTGACGGTGGCGAGCTGCGTTTCCAGCAGCGTCAGCCGGTCATGCAGGTACTGGTCGCAATCGGTGGCCACGGCCAGCGGCAATTCGCTGGCCTGCTTGAGGCTGGCGAATTTCGCGGGCGGCACCAGGTAGTCCTCGAAGTCCTTGAACTGGCGCGAGCCTTGCACCCAGATGTCGCCGGAGCGCAGCGCGTTCTTCAGCTCCGACAGCGCGCACAGTTCGTAGTAGCGCCGGTCGATGCCGGTGTCGGTCATCACCAGCTTCTGCCAGCGCGGCTTGATGAACTCGGTCGGCGCGTCGGTGGGCACCTTGCGGGCGTTGTCGCTGTTCATGCTGCGCAGCACCTCGATGGCGTCGAGTACGTCCTTGGCGGCGGGCGCGGCCCGCAACTTGAGCACGTCGAGAAATTCCGGCGCGTAGCGGCGCAGCGTGGCGTAGCTCTCGCCGATGCGGTGCAGGAAATCGAAGTCCTCGGGTTGCGCGAGCCGCTGCGCTTCGGTGACGCTCTCGGCGAAAGCATCCCAGGACATGACGGCCTCGATGGCGGCGAACGGATCGCGGCCCGCTTGCTTGGCCTCGATCAGCGCCTGGCCGATGCGCCCGAACAGCCGCACCTTGGCATTGATCGCCTTGCCGGATGCCTGGAACTGCTGCTGATGCTTGTTCTTGGCGGCATTGAACAGCTTGCCCAGGATGCGGTCATGCAGGTCGATGATTTCGTCGGTGACGGTGGCCATGCCCTCGATGGCGAGCGCCACCAGGGTCGCGTAACGCCGCTGCGGCTCGAACTTCGCCAGGTCGGCGGGCGTCATCTGGCCGCCCTCGCGGGCGATCTTGAGCAGCCGGTTCTGGTGAACCAGCCGCTCGATGCCGGAGGGCAGGTCGAGCGCCTGCCACGCCTTGAGGCGTTCGATGTGTTCCAGCATGTGCCGCGAGTTCGGTTTGACCGGGGATTGCCGCAGCCAGGCCAGCCACGTCGTCTTGCCGTTGTCGCGGCGCTTGAGCAGATCGTCGAGGCGACGGCGATGCACGTCCGTCAGCGGCTCAGCCAAGGCGTCGTAGAGACGCCGGTTGGCGCGGGTAATCGCTTCGGCGCTCGCCCGCTCGACGGCGTTGAGGGCGGGCACAATGACCGACTGCCGCCGCAGGTGCTCGATCAAGGCTCTGGCCAGCACGATGCCCTTGTCGGTTTGCATGGCCAGCTCGGTCAGCAACTGGACAGCCTGCCGGTAGTGGCCAATCGTGAACGGCTGGAAGCCGAACACCGTTTGCAGCTCGACCAGGTGCTCGCGTCGGGTCTGCTCACGCTGCCCGTACTCGTCCCAGCTTTCGATGCCGACCTTGAGCTGGTTGGCGACCAGTCTCAGCAATGGCGGGAACGGTGGCTCATCAGCGCCAAGGATGACGCCGGGAAAGCGCAGGTAGCAGAGCTGCACCGCGAAGCCCAGCCGATTGGCCGGGCCGCGCCGCTGCCGGATGATGGAGAGGTCGCTTTCGCTGAACGTGTAGTGACGGATCAACTCATCCTTGGTGTCCGGCAACGCCAGCAGGCTTTCGCGCTCGGCGGCGGAGAGGATCGAACGGCGGGGCATGCGGTTTCCTTCTTCTTGAAAACGTAGGTTTGTGACAAGCCCGCCAAGGCAACCGGCGCGGCACGGGAATCAAGGCATTGCGATTCTCGAAAATAGTTCTTGAAATTCTATTCTTGATTGCATATCATCTCAACGAGTTTCGATAAGAAAGGATGCGCATGCGACCGTCTGTTGTGCTTGACATGAAGCGAAGCGCAGTGCGTGAAGCGGTAGGCCGCTTTCGCGCCGCGAACCCGCGCGTCTTCGGCTCGGTGCTGCATGGCACCGACCGGGATGGCAGCGACCTCGACCTGTTGGTCGATGCGCTGCCCGGTGCCACGTTGTTGGACTTGGGCGATTTGGAAGAAGAACTGAAATCGCTGCTCGGCGTTGACGTCGATCTGCTGACTCCCGGCGACCTGCCGCCGAAGTTCCGGGCCAAGGTGCTCGCGGAGGCGCAACCGATATGAGCGAGAACCGCCTGCCCGATTACCTCGACCACATTCAGCAGGCCGCAACCGATGCGCGCAGCTTCGTGGAAGGGATGGCCAAGGACGACTTCTTGGCCGACAAGCGCACCCAGCAGGCCGTCATCATGAGCCTGATCGTCATCGGCGAGGCGGCCACAAAGGTGATGGATGGCTACGTCGAGTTCACCCAGGCGCATGCCGACGTGCCGTGGCGCAGCATGCGCAATATGCGTAATCGCATGGCTCACGGCTATTTCGACATCAACCTCGATGTGGTGTGGGAGACGGTACAGGAATGGCTGCCGGCGTTGCTCCAGCAATTGCCCGCCGTGCGTCAGGATGCCGACGATGAAGACCGTAACGACAACTGTGAAAGAGGGATCTCCGATGACTGTTGAATCGAGAATATTTTCTGTAGCCGAGTATGTTCAGCCGTCCGAAGGCGAGCCTATTCGTTCCGTTGTGCTTGAAACCCGAGACTCAATTATCGTGGTTTGGCATGTCCATCCCGGGCAGGAAATTGCGGCTCACATTCATCCTCACGGCCAAGACACGTGGACTGTTTTGTCGGGAATGGCTGATTACTTTCAGGGCAATGGGATTGTTCGTGCCCTCAGGGAAGGTGAGATAGCCGTGGCAAGACCGGGCCAAGTGCACGGGGCGCGAAATACAGGTACCGAGCCATTTGTGTTAGTCTCGGTTGTGGCATCAGCCAATGCCGGTTTCGTATTGGCTGAGCGATAGAGCCCAATCTCTGGAGTTGGTCCAATGAGCGGTCGGGGAGATAGGTAACAGACATGCAGCGGACACGGCTGCTAAACCAGGTCGCAAACCTCCTTGCGTCGCAGCGTGCCGCAAGCGACGCGATCAATCGAATGGGGTCGGCATGAGACTGAACACCATCCAGTTCCCGACCGCGTAGCCGCCTGTCCTGCCGATCAGGTCTTGACCATCGACGCCTGGGATCAGTCCTGAATGTTCTTGGAGACCACTACGTTATGAGCCGCAGCCGCCGCAAAACACCCATCGTCGGGCACACGACCTGCGGCAGCGAGCGCGAGGACAAGAAGCTCTGGCATCAGCGCTGGCGCACCCGTGAGCGCACGGCGCTGACCAGCGCGTCGCCCGAAGCCCTGAGCGCCCATCTGCCCCTGCTGGAAAACCAGGCCAGCAGCGTCTGGTCGATGGGCAAGGATGGCCGCTCCTACTGGCCCGTCAAGCGCCAGGCCGCCACGGCGGATCGCATCGCCAATCACAAGGGACGCAACCCGCAAGAACGCGCCTCCCTGAAAAAGCGCCTGCTTACACTGTGATTCCTTCAAAATATCTCAACGAAATTTCCCGACACCTGTTTAAGCTATCTTGCTGATATTTCTGTTTTTCGATTTTTGCCGGCGCGATGCCGGCGACGTTGGCCAGCTGCCCCGGGCGCGATACTGAGATCAGTTTCTTTGAACAAAAAAACCGCCTTTTGGCGGTCAGTATTCAGTAGCTGGAACGGTAGTCTCTCCCCCGATTCCAGCGGTCTTGCCAGTGTTCGAGGAATGATTCAGCGAGCTTAGGCATGTTCCAGATCACCACCGCATTCTCCGAGTTTTTCGTTTCGGCCGCTTTGGTGAAATTAAAGCTGCCAGTTTCAACGGTCACATTATCCACGATGATCACCTTGTCATGCTGGATAGGGAAATCACTGTCAGTACGCAAAGGGATGCCGCTGTTCGCTATGTAGTTCATGGCCGCAATGCTGGCGCGCCCCGTATTGCCCCTTTCATCAATTACGATTTTCACATCAACTCCCCGTTTTTTGGCTGCTACCAGTGCTTTCATAATATCCGGGGCGGTAAAAGAATAAGCCATCATCCGTATCGAGGTTTTTGCGGAGTCAATGGCGCTCAGGACGAGAACGCGGGCGCTTCCTTCAGGCGAGTAGCCAACCTGAACGGATGGTTCCACCGCAAAGGCGGGCAGGGCGGCTGTCGTAAATGCTGCGGCCAGAAGCCAGGTTGCTAAGTTTTTCATTACAGGCTCCCGTTCACACACTGCATTTTATATTCAGGGTCAAAATAAATTTCTTTGATTTTCCGCTTTTCCATATGCACCACAACGTCAATGGTGGAGTAGAGCATTCGCATAATATCGCTCATATCGAGCATACGGCCGATAGGGGTCGCCTTGATAAGCAGCCCAATACGGTTAAAGGCATCGCGCGCAGAGTTAGCGTGCGTTGACATAACACCGCCTGGATGGCCGGTATTAAGTGCTTTAAGATAATCCCACGCAGCATCATCCCTAAGCTCAGTCATGATGATACGGCCCGGTGTCAGACGCATACAGGCTCGCAGGGCATCAGTGGCGCTGACGCGGCCGATCTTTCCTGCATCGCCGTACATCATATAAACGGCTTCTACAACGTGATCGACCGTGACTTCGTGAACGTCCTCTAAAATAATTACACGCTCGTCTTTATGTAGCGATTTTAACAGCGCGCGCGTGAGTACCGTTTTCCCCGACCCGGTTTCACCGCAGATCACGATAGTGCGTTTCTTCTCAACGGCGGTTTGCAGGAATGCGGGCCATTTTTCGCTGCTGTGCAGCTCTTTAAGGAAAAAATCATCATCCGTTAGGCTTTGCTTGCTGCCGGTAATCTTCCGGCAGTCACTGAAAATCCCCTCGCGGGTCAGCTGCTCCAGATTTTTATCGGCCGCCAAATCCTTACGAAACGCTACGGCCGTTGTACCGTCAATCACCGCAGGGGGCAGACAGATAACGCCCCTGATCCCGCCAGGCAGGATCACGTCATTAATGGCCTGCATGGTCAGCTTGTTGCTGCTCACCAACGATTTAGCAAGGTTCCTAATAAAATCTGCCGTAATTGCCGCGTTCTGCACAACCCTGCGGCCGCTGAACGTATCACAGATAACTTCCTGAAAGCAGTTAATGCGAATTTCAAAAACAGTAGGATCTTCTAAATACTCGCGCAGTGGGCCAAGTTGATAGAAAGCTGCATCAGTCATGATTACTCCTGAAGAAAAGCGGGCGCTAAGCGCCCACTTTTTTAGTTGTCTGCGAGCGTATAAACGCCGCTGAAATCGAGGTCGCGGGCAACAAAAATGCTCACCGCATCACCCTGCTGATCGTAGAGGGTAGGGGGGATAGACATGTAAGAGCGGAGTGCTTCAGACGCCAGCTGCTCACCGCTGTTTTCTGTACTGTTGTACTGAATGTTATTACTCTGCGTCTGGTTAACCAGCGCCGTTAAGGTGTCAGAGAACAACGAAATCATGATCGCACCACGCAGACGCTCCCACATATGGGTATCCACCTGGCCCGGAATCCCCGCGCTGCCGAGTGAGTTCGTTCCGGCACTGTCAATATTAACGATTGTTCCGTCCTGGTCATTGCGGATACGCTCCCAGAGAACAAACACGCGCGCCTGGCCGTCTTTGATACCACCGGTAATCTGCCCGTCAACCCATGAGCCTTTATCAATCAGCCTAACGAGTCCATCAGCTGAGTAAACGTCCTGTGAAACCCGGCAGGAAACCTGACCCGGAACAGTGGTATCCAGCTCGGTGCCGGTACCACAGGGGATCATTTTGCCTTTCGGAACAGTCAGGCTGGGATTAGCCATGACTCCAGCGCGGCTAGCCTTCAGCCTTGCAGGAGTCAGGTTTTTAGCGAGTGCTGAACTACCTTCGCTTGTTTCGTTGTCCTGGGGCTGCACTCCGGGACTATTGCTTGTAGCCGCCTGATTAGTCTGGGCCAGCTCGCCGCCCAGACGACGCTGCATAGCCAGTTCTTCAGGCGAAGGTTCTTTACGCTTATTAGAGGTACGCGCGCCGGTATTGCTGCTGCCCGCATCTGCATCTGCCTGTGCGGCAGCCTGCACAGCACGGGCATCAGTGGCGCTATTCTGCGCAGTTGCAGGTTTATTAACATCAGGATCGCTGTTAAAGCTGTAGTTTGGCAGTGTATTGGCCTGTTGCGCTTTACCACCGTCTTTATCAGCTTCAGCTTTAGCCGGGGCGCGAATTTTACCCATGACCGTAATCCCGATGAATACCAAAGCAAGCAGCGCCATCAGTATGACAAAGGCTTTCATACCAGGAGCCGAACGGCGGTTACTGCCATTAAATCCGCCACGCTCGCTTTCAAATTCACCGTCTCCGGTGTTTTCATCGAGTTCCTGATCTACATCGACACTTTTACGGGCCATCAGTTATCCTCCCCAATTTGAACCCTGCGCACATCCGGGGAAGCCGTACCGGTTGCTACCGCACCGGCGCCCGGCGCGAAATTATTATTACGAACGCCAACGACTTTATCGCCCAGACGAATACGCCACTCTTTAGCGACGGTTTCCACCTCGATGATGTTGCGGTTCTCACCCACAACATGAGAGTTAGGCAGCGTTTCTTTGCCACTGGCCGAGATCATGTAGACCTGCGGTAACTCCGCATTGGCCGGAAACTCAAACCGGGTAAAGCGGTAGTTATCCCAGACGTGAACCGGCTGGATGCTGCGCATTTCAGGCTGTTCGCTCATTACGTACTGATAGTTCTTCGCCCCCGCAAAAGCCGTCTGCTTCAGCTTCTGCGTAATGCGTTTTTTATCAGCCGCGCTTTTGGCTTTTTCCTGCTGGGGTCGTCTCAGAATTCGGAAAATAAAGCACGCTAAGGCGTAGTCACCCCGTGACTCCCCCGCGCCGATGCAGCGAGCTTCGTTCCGTCTTGCAGTGACGCAATCAGCGGGCAGGAAACGTTCCCTTTCCGCGCATGGCAGGCGCACACCAGTTCAGACAGCACGGCCTCCATGCGTGCCAAGTCGGCCATCTTCTCGCGCACATCCTTGAGCTTGTGCTCGGCCAGGCCGCTGGCTTCCTCGCAATGGGTGCCATCCTCCAGCCGCAGTAGCTCGGCGATTTCGTCCAGGCTAAAGCCCAGCCGCTGGGCCGATTTCACGAACCGCACTCGTGTTACATCCGCCTCGCCATAGCGGCGAATGCTGCCATAGGGCTTGTCTGGCTCCGGCAGCAGGCCCTTGCGCTGGTAGAACCGGATGGTCTCCACATTGACCCCGGCCGCCTTGGCAAAAACGCCAATGGTCAGATTCTCAAAATTAATTTGCATATCGCTTGACTCCGTACATAACTACGGAAGTAAGCTTAAGCTATCCAAACCAAATTTGAAAGGACAAGCGTATGTCTGAACCACAAAACGGGCGCGGCGCGCTCTTCGCCGGTGGGCTGGCCGCCATTCTTGCGTCGGCCTGCTGCCTGGGGCCGCTGGTTTTGATCGCCTTGGGGTTCAGCGGGGCATGGATCGGCAACCTGACGGTGCTGGAACCCTATCGCCCGATCTTCATCGGCGCAGCGCTGGTCGCGCTGTTTTTCGCCTGGCGGCGCATCTACCGCCCGGCGCAAGCCTGCAAACCGGGTGAGGTCTGCGCGATTCCCCAAGTGCGAGCTACTTACAAGCTCATTTTCTGGATCGTGGCCGCGCTGGTCCTGGTCTCGCTCGGATTTCCCTACGTCATGCCATTTTTCTATTAATCACAGGAGTTCATCATGAAAAAACTGTTTGCCGCCCTCGCCCTCGCTGCCGTTGTTGCCCCCGTGTGGGCCGCCACCCAGACCGTCACGCTGTCCGTGCCTGGCATGACCTGCGCCTCTTGCCCGATCACTGTCAAGCACGCGCTTTCCAAGGTTGAGGGCGTGAGCAAGACCGACGTAAGTTTCGACAAGCGCCAGGCCGTCGTCACCTTCGACGATGCCAAGACCAACGTCCAGAAGTTGACCAAGGCGACCGAGGACGCGGGCTATCCGTCCAGCCTCAAACGCTGATCCGTTAACCGAACTCGGGAGCGACACATGGGACTCATCACGCGCATCGCTGGCAAAACCGGCGCGCTCGGCAGCGTCGTTTCCGCGATGGGCTGCGCCGCCTGTTTTCCTGCCATCGCCAGCTTTGGCGCGGCCATCGGACTGGGCTTCTTGAGCCAGTACGAGGGGCTATTCATTGGCATCCTGCTGCCGATGTTCGCCGGCATCGCGTTACTCGCCAATGCTATCGCTTGGCTCAATCATCGACAGTGGCGACGCACGGCGCTCGGCACGATAGGCCCGATCTTGGTGCTGGCAGCGGTGTTTTTAATGCGGGCTTACGGCTGGCAGAGCGGTGGACTGCTCTATGTCGGCCTGGCCTTGATGGTTGGGGTGTCGGTCTGGGATTTCATCTCGCCAGCACATCGCCGCTGCGGGCCGGACAGCTGTGAATTGCCAGAACAACGTGGCTGACGGCAACAGCCGTAGCCACCACAGAAAAGGAAAAATACATGACCACCCTGAAAATCACCGGGATGACCTGCGACTCGTGCGCGGCTCACGTCAAGGAAGCCTTGGAGAAAGTGCCCGGCGTGCAATCGGCGCTGGTGTCCTATCCGAAGGGCACAGCGCAACTCGCCATTGAGGCGGGCACGTCATCGGATGCGCTGACTACCGCCGTGGCCGGACTGGGCTACGAGGCAACGCTTGCCGATGCGCCACCGACGGACAACCGCGCCGGCCTGCTCGACAAGATGCGCGGCTGGATAGGGGCCGCTGATAAGCCCAGTGGCAACGAACGCCCGTTGCAGGTCGTCGTCATTGGTAGCGGTGGAGCCGCGATGGCGGCAGCACTGAAGGCCGTCGAGCAAGGCGCGCAGGTCACGCTGATTGAGCGCGGCACCATCGGCGGCACCTGCGTCAACGTCGGTTGTGTGCCGTCCAAGATCATGATCCGCGCCGCCCACATCGCCCATCTGCGCCGGGAAAGCCCATTCGACGGCGGCATGCCACCCACACCGCCGACGATCTTGCGCGAGCGGCTGCTGGCCCAGCAGCAGGCCCGTGTCGAAGAACTCCGTCATGCCAAGTACGAAGGCATCCTGGACGGCAATTCAGCCATCACCGTTCTGCACGGTGAAGCGCGTTTCAAGGACGACCAGAGCCTTATCGTTAGTTTGAACGAGGGTGGCGAGCGCGTCGTGATGTTCGACCGCTGCCTGGTCGCCACGGGTGCCAGCCCGGCGGTCCCGCCGATTCCGGGCTTGAAAGAGTCACCCTACTGGACTTCCACCGAGGCCCTGGCGAGCGACACCATTCCCGAACGCCTTGCCGTAATCGGCTCGTCGGTGGTGGCGCTGGAGCTGGCGCAAGCCTTTGCCCGGCTGGGCAGCAAGGTCACGGCCCTGGCGCGCAATACCTTGTTCTTCCGTGAAGACCCGGCCATCGGCGAGGCGGTGACAGCCGCTTTCCGTGCCGAGGGCATCGAGGTGCTGGAGCACACGCAAGCCAGCCAGGTCGCCCATATGGACGGTGAATTCGTGCTGACCACCACGCACGGTGAATTGCGCGCCGACAAGCTGCTGGTCGCCACCGGCCGGACACCGAACACGCGCAGCCTGGCATTGGAAGCGGCGGGGGTAGCCGTCAATGCGCAGGGGGCCATCGTCATCGACAAGGGCATGCGCACCAGTAGCCCGAACATCTACGCGGCCGGCGACTGCACCGACCAGCCGCAGTTCGTCTATGTGGCGGCAGCGGCCGGCACTCGTGCGGCGATCAACATGACTGGCGGCGATGCGGCCCTGGACCTGACCGCAATGCCGGCCGTGGTGTTCACCGACCCGCAGGTCGCCACCGTGGGCTACAGCGAGGCGGAAGCACATCACGACGGGATCGAGACCGACAGTCGCCTGCTAACACTGGATAACGTGCCGCGTGCGCTTGCCAACTTCGACACAAGCGGCTTCATCAAGCTGGTCATCGAGGAAGGTAGCGGACGGCTCATCGGCGTGCAAGCGGTGGCCCCGGAAGCGGGTGAACTGATCCAGACGGCGGTGCTCGCCATTCGCAACCGTATGACCGTGCAGGAACTGGCCGACCAATTGTTCCCCTACCTGACCATGGTCGAAGGGCTGAAGCTCGCGGCGCAGACCTTCAGCAAGGACGTGAAGCAGCTTTCGTGCTGCGCCGGATGAGGAAAAGGAGGTGTTCAATGAGCGCCTACACAGTGTCCCGGCTGGCCCTTGATGCCGGGGTGAGCGTGCATATCGTGCGCGACTACCTGCTGCGCGGATTGCTACGGCCGGTCGCGTACACCACGGGCGGCTACGGCTTGTTCGATGACACCGCGTTGCAACGGCTGCGCTTTGTACGGGCTGCCTTCGAAGCGGGTATCGGCCTGGACGCACTGGCGCGGCTGTGCCGGGCGCTGGATGCTGCGGACGGTGACGGTGCGTCTGCGCAGCTTGCCGTGTTGCGGCAACTCGTCGAGCGTCGGCGCGAGGCCCTGGCCAGCCTCGAAATGCAACTGGCCGCCATGCCAACCGAACCGGCACAGCACGCGGAGAGTCTGCCATGAACAGCCCAGAGCACTTGCCGTCTGAGACGCACAAACCGATCACCGGCTACTTGTGGGGCGCGCTGGCCGTGCTCACCTGTCCCTGCCATTTGCCGATTCTCGCCATTGTGCTAGCCGGCACGACGGCCGGCGCGTTCATCGGGGAGCACTGGGGTATTGCAGCCCTCACGCTGACCGGCTTGTTTGTCCTGTCTGTGACGCGGCTGCTGCGGGCCTTCAAGGGAAGATCATGACCGCTTCCCAGCCAGCCGAGAGTGGGCAGCTTTGAGCTTCGCTACCAATCTGGAGGAGTACCACCATGAACGCAAACGCCCCGAACACTGCCAGTTGCACCACCTGCTGCGAATGCTGCAAAGAAATTCCGCTCGATGCCGCCTTCACCCCGGAAGGCGCGGAATACGTCGAACATTTCTGCGGGCTGGATTGCTATGAACGCTTCCAGGCACGCGCCAAGGCCGCGACAGAATCTGACATTGCGCCTGTCCCTGGCGGTTCGCAGCCGTCAGATTGAGGCATACCCTAACCTGATGTCAGATGTTGAGCACAAACAACGTCAGAGTAGGGTATTAATTTATATTTATTGATACATTCAGCCAAGGGTAATAGATTTCATCCTGACATTTTTACCTTTGGAGGCATCTTGCAAGGTCAACGTATCGGCTACGTTCGCGTCAGCAGCTTCGACCAGAATCCTGATCGACAACTGGAACAAATAGAAGTCGGCAAGGTATTCACCGATAAGGCTTCAGGCAAGGACACACAACGTCCCGAACTTGAAAGGCTGCTGGCCTTCGTCCGCGAGGGCGACACCGTGGTGGTGCATAGCATGGACAGGTTGGCACGCAACCTTGATGACCTGCGCCGCATCGTCCAAGGGCTGACACAACGGGGCGTGCGCATGGAGTTCGTCAAAGAAGGGCTAACGTTCACCGGCGAGGACTCACCGATGGCCAATCTGATGCTGTCGGTCATGGGAGCCTTTGCTGAGTTCGAGCGCGCTCTGATCCGCGAACGTCAGCGCGAGGGAATCGTGCTGGCTAAGCAGCGCGGGGCCTACCGGGGACGAAAGAAATCGCTGAACAGCGAACAAATTGCCGAGTTGAAACGGCGAGTTGCGGCAGGCGACCAGAAAACCTTGGTGGCCCGTGACTTCGGCATCAGCCGCGAAACCTTGTACCAGTACCTGCGGGAAGACTGACCATGCCACGCCGCTCAATCCGGCACTGTTGCAAATAGTCGGTGGTGATAAACTTATCATCCCCTTTTGCTGATGGAGCTGCACATGAACCCATTCAAAGGCCGGCATTTTCAGCGTGACATCATTCTGTGGGCCGTACGCTGGTACTGCAAATACGGCATCAGTTACCGTGAGCTGCAGGAGATGCTGGCTGAACGCGGAGTGAATGTCGATCACTCCACGATTTACCGCTGGGTTCAGCGTTATGCGCCTGAAATGGAAAAACGGCTGCGCTGGTACTGGCGTAACCCTTCCGATCTTTGCCCGTGGCACATGGATGAAACCTACGTGAAGGTCAATGGCCGCTGGGCGTATCTGTACCGGGCCGTCGACAGCCGGGGCCGCACTGTCGATTTTTATCTCTCCTCCCGTCGTAACAGCAAAGCTGCATACCGGTTTCTGGGTAAAATCCTCAACAACGTGAAGAAGTGGCAGATCCCGCGATTCATCAACACGGATAAAGCGCCCGCCTATGGTCGCGCGCTTGCTCTGCTCAAACGCGAAGGCCGGTGCCTGTCTGACGTTGAACACCGACAGATTAAGTACCGGAACAACGTGATTGAATGCGATCATGGCAAACTGAAACGGATAATCGGCGCCACGCTGGGATTTAAATCCATGAAGACGGCTTACGCCACCATCAAAGGTATTGAGGTGATGCGTGCACTACGCAAAGGCCAGGCCTCAGCATTTTATTATGGTGATCCCCTGGGCGAAATGCGCCTGGTAAGCAGAGTTTTTGAAATGTAAGGCCTTTGAATAAGACAAAAGGCTGCCTCATCGCTAACTTTGCAACAGTGCCTGATTCGATGTGTTTGCGGGAAAAAAATCGGCCCAGATCCGCGAAATTTTAATCAGCGAGTCAGCTTGGGAAGAAATGACCTGCTTATTCGCACCTTCCTTAATATAAAGACACAAGCAGAGACATTTTTGGCACGATATAAAAACGCTAAGTTAAAAAATCACTATGACGTGTTGGGTATCAAATGTTCACTGGCATAAACCTCTGTTTCTGATGTAAAACAGATTTTCTGAGGAGGCGTAAAACCTCCTCGTACTGCGAAATTGATTTAGTGATAGCGATCGATCACGCCAACCAGATAGTGGTCGGTTTGCTGCATGTTGATGCCCGCTTTTTTAGCGCTGCGGACTTCATCCAGAATGATTTGCAACAGCGTCCCGTCCACGATTTCCTCTTTTCTGTATCGCTTCAGGAAGTTAATCGCTGACTTATCGTTTGCTGCCTGGGCGTCTTCCGTCAAAGAGGTCAGCGCATTAATGCGCTTCTGGTAATCGCTTACCGTCTGCTCAAACAGATCTTCCAGCGTGGAAAATTCACCGCACCGGGCGTGTTGCTCCTGTAACACCGGCGTGGCGCCGCTCTGTTTGATGTATTCGTACATGCGCATCATTTGCGTCACCGTATTTTGCGCCTGATGACGCAAAAATAGTGCGGTGCCATTAAGGCTATTCTCGCTGCACCTCTGGCTGAGCTGAAGATACAAATTTGAGGTATAAAACTCCTGATTCATTTGCGCATTCAGTTTTTGAACTATTCCGCTAGCGATCATAGGACTTCCTTATTTCTTGTCATCTCAGAAAACGGTCACTCTTCGAAAAAACAACCAGAATAAAAGCGATTCTTTCGCTTTTTTTATTGCGCCTGGTTACGCAGTCATATTCATTTTAAGTCGGGATGCTCCTTATTTAAATATCCAACCCTACTATCGCATTTCTATCTGGCATTATTCTGTGATGGTGTTTCGATATTCACACTCCCTGTGCCAATCCTTTCTTATCGACAGTAGGAAACTTCCTCCGGCTATTCTGCTGAACACGATTAGGGGCACTGTTGCAAAGTTAGCGATGAGGCAGCCTTTTGTCTTATTCAAAGGCCTTACATTTCAAAAACTCTGCTTACCAGGCGCATTTCGCCCAGGGGATCACCATAATAAAATGCTGAGGCCTGGCCTTTGCGTAGTGCACGCATCACCTCAATACCTTTGATGGTGGCGTAAGCCGTCTTCATGGATTTAAATCCCAGCGTGGCGCCGATTATCCGTTTCAGTTTGCCATGATCGCATTCAATCACGTTGTTCCGGTACTTAATCTGTCGGTGTTCAACGTCAGACAGGCACCGGCCTTCGCGTTTGAGCAGAGCAAGCGCGCGACCATAGGCGGGCGCTTTATCCGTGTTGATGAATCGCGGGATCTGCCACTTCTTCACGTTGTTGAGGATTTTACCCAGAAACCGGTATGCAGCTTTGCTGTTACGACGGGAGGAGAGATAAAAATCGACAGTGCGGCCCCGGCTGTCGACGGCCCGGTACAGATACGCCCAGCGGCCATTGACCTTCACGTAGGTTTCATCCATGTGCCACGGGCAAAGATCGGAAGGGTTACGCCAGTACCAGCGCAGCCGTTTTTCCATTTCAGGCGCATAACGCTGAACCCAGCGGTAAATCGTGGAGTGATCGACATTCACTCCGCGTTCAGCCAGCATCTCCTGCAGCTCACGGTAACTGATGCCGTATTTGCAGTACCAGCGTACGGCCCACAGAATGATGTCACGCTGAAAATGCCGGCCTTTGAATGGGTTCATGTGCAGCTCCATCAGCAAAAGGGGATGATAAGTTTATCACCACCGACTATTTGCAACAGTGCCTCGAATCAGCCTATTTAGGCTATTTTTTCCACCATTTCTGGCGTTATTTCCGGTTTTTACTGAGATCTCTCCCACTGACGTATCATTTGGTCCACCCGAAACAGGTTGGCCAGGGTGAATAACATCGCCAGTTGGTTATCGTTTTTCAGCAGCCCCTTGTATCTGGCTTTCACGAAGCCGAACTGCCGCTTGATGATGCGAAACGGGTGCTCCACCCTGGCACGGATGCTGGCTTTCATGTATTCGATGTTGATGGCCGTTTTGTTCTTGCGCGGATGCTGCTTCAAGGTTTTTACCCTGCCGGGACGCTCGGCGATCAGCCAGTCCACATCCACCTCGGCCAGCTCCTCGCGCTGTGGCGCTCCTTGGTAGCCGGCATCGGCTGAGACAAATTGCTCCTCTCCATGAAGCAGATTACCCCGCTGATTGAGGTCATGCTCGTTGGCCGCGGTGGTGACCAGGCTGTGGGTCAGGCCACTCTTGGCATCGACACCAATGTGGGCCTTCATGCCAAAGTGCCACTGATTGCCTTTCTTGGTCTGATGCATCTCCGGATCGCGTTGCTGCTCATTGTTCTTGGTCGAGCTGGGTGCCTCAATGATGGTGGCATCCACCAAAGTGCCTTGGGTCATCATGACGCCTGCTTCGGCCAGCCAGCGATTGATGGTCTTGAACAATTGACGGGCCAGTTGATGCTGCTCGAGCAGGTGGCGGAAATTCATGATGGTGGTGCGATCCGGCAGGGCGCTATCCAGGGATAATCGGGCAAACAGGCGCATGGAGGCGATTTCGTACAGGGCATCTTCCATGGCACCGTCGCTCAGGTTGTACCAATGCTGCATGCAGTGAATACGCAGCATGGTCTCCAGCGGATAGGGCCGTCGGCCATTGCCCGCCTTGGGATAAAACGGCTCGATGACAGCGGTCATATTCTGCCATGGCAGAATCTGCTCCATGCGGGAGAGGAAAATCTCTTTTCGGGTCTGACGGCGCTTAGTGCTGAATTCACTATCGGCGAAGGTGAGTTGATGGCTCATGATGTCCCTCTGGGATGCGCTCCGGATGAATATGATGATCTCATATCAGGAACTTGTTCGCACCTTCCCTAAGTCACCGGCGGCTTGCCTGCCACACATTGAACATTACAGACCAATTAGCACTTTGTCACCGGGGAAAGATGTAAAGATTATGTATAAATAGATTGGCTTAGAAGTGACATTTCAACTTTGGAGAAACAGGTGACATTTTAAACTTGCTTTAACAAAATTTTGGGACTGACCGAAACAAAAAGGCCAGCCCCGGAGGGCTGGCTATTCAGTACAGGGCAATGACAGGTTTCTTGATGCCGCAGGCGTGAGCGTAGCGGGTCAGTGTGTCGATGCTGGCTTTGGTGATGTTGTTTTCCAGGCGAGAAATAACCGGAGGTGTAACCCCCATGCGTTCAGCAACCTGCGCTTTTGTCAGGTTGTCATGCTTGCGCCATTCAGCAAGCAGCTCCCTGAGCTTTTCCTTACGTTCTTCTTCCTGCCATGCAGCGCGATATTCATCGTCCTGCATCCACTCGTTATGCAGTTCTTTATGGCTTACCAGTTTCATTAAGTACCTCCGCTAACCGCTTTTTGGCGAGATCGATTTCTTTCGCTGGCGTTTTCTGTGACTTCTTGATGAAAACACGGAGCATGATGATGGTATTGCCTTTGTGGTATACCCAGATTCCCCTGGCTATGTCCGTCCCCATCGTGCGGATCTCAAAAAGTCCATCGCCCAGGGGCTTCGTGTCCGGCTCCCGCAGTAATCGGGCGTCATACTCCAGTTTGCCGATGAGACGGTCAAACTTCACCCTGATTTTTACGGGTAATGCTGTGGCTTCTTCCCTGGCTTCCGGGTGATAAACAACGCTAAACATGTGACCTCCCATTTCTATTAATATTAACCTATAGGCTAATTTCAGACAAGGTAGAATTAACCTATAAGCTAATTTTGTTGGCAGTTATCGTGGCTACCCGGTCACTACCCTGTTAGCGTGAGTTTTCGTTCCACTGAGGAACGGGGATTTATGCGCGTTAGCGCATGTAAGGCGGCAGGATGAAATGACAGGTAGCACCGAGGGTTAGCCGCCGATACCAGTGAGGGATCGAAAGGGATCGCCTATCCATCCCTTCACCCTGCAAAGCCATATTCCGCTAAAAGCGGCTCAGAGGCTTTTGTGCGCGGTCGGAGTGGTCACAACAAGGCGAAGCCGCAGTTGGGGCGTATCTCCTCGTTAGCGGGTCGTAAGAGCCGCTTACGAGCGTGTAAGCTAATTCTTCAGCGATATTTGCTGACGTATCCGGCGTGGCCGGATTTGTCCAATCCCTCGATGGCTAACAGGCGAGCTGTTAGCCATCGAGGGATTCCGTTCTGAATGCCCCGCGCTTTAGCGTGGGGAGCTACTTTTGAGGCGCTCGCGCCGATGCTGTTCGGTTATCCACTTTTTAAAGGGGATAACAGTAATGTCTTTTATTTTTTTTGGTTTATCTTTTAATACGTAAGTAATTAAAAGATAAACCAAAAGAGTATTTGCGCCATCTCGTTTGCACTTCATTATCACTTACCCACAAGCTATACAGCAGTTGTGGTGGGTCTACGCCGGAACCGCCGAAAAATCCGTCATTCCTGTAGGCGGGATGGGTTGGATTTCGAAAATTATTGTACTATAAGGGCTTCCCCGGCGTGTCAACGCCGGTGTTTATGGTTTCTGTCTGCTCTTCAGTAAAAATAAAGGGGAGAGACTGCGGTACTATAAACGGCCATGATGAATCGTCATCGATTCGGACCCTGATGAAAGACGCGCGTGAGGTTCTTGTTCGTTAAGCGGATACGTATATCCTGTACAATAGCCAGATAGGCCTCACGGGGTCTAACCCTTTATCATCAACGAATTGCAGGTCAGATGGTTATTTTGTTTCGTGCTTTAGCTGGCTGAGTACAGCCTGAAATCATCACCGTAATGCAATGATGCCCAGCACAGCCTTGCGTTTTTGGCGGCGATGGCTACAACGGCACGCCAGTATCCTCTGCGATCGACCAGTGAACAGACCCAACGACTGAATAAATCAGTCCTTTTCTCGGCACCAATCAGAACCGAACGAGCCCCCTGAACCAGTAGCGTTCGCAGATACGAATCGCCAGCTTTAGTTATCCTGCCAAGCTTTGATTTCCCACCACTGCTGTACTGCGATGGCGTTAGTCCCAGCCAGGCTGCCAGTTGTCGCCCATTTTTAAAATCGTGTGCATTACCGATACTGGCGACCAGCGCACAGGCCGTTGTGGGACCAATCCCTTTCAGTTCCATCAATCGCTGGCTGCGGTGATCTGTTTTTGCCATGCGGGACAAAATCCGGTCATATTCAGTAATATTATCTTCAATACGATCAATGTGTTCCAGCAGGTCATTAACACATTGTTGAACCTGAAGTGGCAAAGAACTCTTCTGCTCAGAAACCATGTGACGCAGGGCATCTGTACTTTGTGGGGCGATGACACCGAATTCCGATATCAAACCTCTCAATCGGTTATATGTTGCTGTTTTCTCTTCGATAAAACCCTGTCTGATACGGTGTAGGCATTGCATCGCCTGCTGGCTCTCATCCTTCACTGGTACAAACCGCATATGCGGGCGACGAACTGCTTCACAGATAGCCTGAGCATCAGCTGCATCATTTTTGCCTGATTTACCGGCCATGCGGTAAGGAGATACAAATTTAGCAGCCATCAGCCGTGGTTCATGACCATATTGCCGAAACAACCTTGCCCAGTAGTGAGCCCCGGAGCATGCCTCCATCCCGATAACACAGGGAGGTAAACTGGCAATCAGCTCAGGAAGGGCAGCACGCGATACTTTGGGTTTAACCAGAACAGTTTTACCGTGTTGGTCAACGCAGTGAACAGCGAACACATTTTTAGCAAGATCGATACCGACAGTCGTGATGGTCATAACGAATCCCTCCGGGGCTATGTTTACCCCATGATTGCACAAGAGTTAATCAGGCGCATATCCAGGGGAAGTCCCTTCCATTCGTTAAGGCTGTTTTTTGTACTGAGGTTTATTGCAGACGTGCAGAATCCCCGCCAGCTAAGGCGGTAGTGGGGTTCGAGGTCCAATGATGTAAAAAACCACGCTAAGAGGTTAATTCATTGTTTGTATTCAAATTTAATGGTCTTAACTCGCCCTTCAGAATATCTTCCGGTAACGAAAACGTATAATGTCCCAGCATATTTATATGGCCATGTATCAGCGGCGATAATCTTGCCAGATGCTCCTCTTCAGGTGTTTCCCCCGATTTGCGAAGATGTGACAACGCCTCCTGCATGTAAAGTGTATTCCACAGCACAACCGCATTGGTCACCAGACCCAGAGCACCGAGTTGATCTTCCTGCCCTTCACGGTAGCGTTTTCTAATCTCACCACGTTGTCCGTAGCAAATGGCTCGAGCCACTGCATGGCGTCCTTCTCCCCGGTTGAGCTGAGTGAGGATCCGACGCCGGTAATCCTCATCATCGATATAGTTGAGAAGATACAACGTCTTGTTGACCCGGCCCACTTCCATAATCGCCTGAGCCAGACCAGATGGTCGGCTACTTCTCAACAGTGAACGAATAAGCTCTGATGCATGGATGGTCCCAAGCTTCAGTGAGCCCGCCATTCGCATCATTTCATCCCATTGGGATTCTATTTTTGACAGTTCAACACATCCCCGGGCCAGCTCATTCAGGGCACCATAATGTGCCGTTTTATCTGCCCGCCAGAATATCGCCCCGCCTGCATCGGCCAGACGAGGGGAAAACTGGTAGCCCAGTAACCAGAACAGGCCAAAAATGATATCGCTGGATCCTGCCGTGTCCGTCATAATTTCTACCGGATTCAGCCCGGTCTGCTGCTCCAGAAGCCCTTCCAGTACAAAGATGGAATCACGAAGCGTCCCGGGAACTACAATGCCATGGAAACCGGAGTATTGATCGGAGACGAAGTTGTACCAGGTGATACCGCGTCCTGAACCAAAGTATTTACGATTTGGTCCGGAATTAACCGTTTTAACCGGTGTGACAAAACGCATACCATCTGCGGAGGCAACCTCACCACCTCCCCAGTACCCCGCGAGCGGCAGCGTGGACTGAAAATCAACCAGCCGTGCATTAGCGGTGACCAGCGTTTCTGCCCTGAGATAATTTTGTTTAACCCAGCTCAGACGATGGCGAGTAAGCGCGGGAATATTATGCTTTATCAGGGGTTCATGCCCTATATTGCAGGCTTCTGCCAGCAGTGTTGCGCACAGACTGACCTGGAGATCCTGCGCCCGAGCACCTGATTCACTGACGTGGCTGAATTCGCGGGTAAAACCGGTTCGGGCATCTATTTCAAGCAACAGCTCCGTCAGATCAACCGGAGGGATCAATTCTCTTACCCGACGATTCAATTGTATCAGTGCCGGTGGCTCATCCAGTTTATCCAGACTGCTAATCGTCAGTGAGGGATGCTTACCTTCATTGCTTATGCTGACCGCTGCGTTGCAGGCAAAACGTGAAGCCACTGATTTCCATGTGTCATCAAGCCGCGTAGCCAGTTGTTCTGCTGCTTTAGTTCCGTCTGATGGATGACCCAGCGCCCGACATACCGGGATGCGTTGTGCCTGCCATTCAGCTCCCTGAAGCAATTTTTGACGCGGGTCCCCCCACCGATCACTGTTCTCCAGCCAGAGATCACGACGGCGCAAAGAATCTTGAAGGCGCTCGAGAAGACACAGCGAGTAACCCGCTCGTAGAATCCTACCATCTCTGTCGTAGACCAGACGTTTCCATGGGCCGGAAATGATTTGCTCTGGTGCATCGTCGAGAATTCGCTTTTTTGAGCCACTCAGTTCGGCCAGATAATGGATTGCTGACAACGTGAGCTCCCCGGCCGGGGCGGCCTGAAAGTGTAAGTCACGCAACATCGCGGACAGGAAACGCTTCACCCGTCCATATTGTTCCACCATTTCATCCTGAAACTGAGTATCTTGCGGGCGCGCCAGCTCATTTACCTTGCCGACGGATTCAGCCAGTTTGTCCTTTGGTATGCGGCGAAAAATAGCCTGCCGCAGAGCTGCTTCATCGGTGTTCTCATCAAGTAATAACGTGCATGCCCGTGCCAGTAATAGCGGGGCACGATCAAGATCTTTCAGGGTCCTGAGCCGCTTTTTCTGCCCGATATTTTTTGCAGAACGCGTGATATCCAGAATAAGCATATCCAGCACATCCACGGCCTCGTCAAGCGCCGAAATTTCCTGTGCTTTCACAAACGCAGTAAGCACGGCCAGTCGCCGTTCGTCAGGCATTCTTGAAATGTATTTCACCGAAGCCATTCCGGCATAACGGGCCAAATTCCGCAGCTGGATGGCAGGCAGACCGGAGAAATTCAACCGGGAAAACTCCATGCTACGCAGTCGGGTATATCGCTCCAGGGCGTCTGTAAATGACGGCCCACTGATAGTGACAGGACCTTTTCGCATCTCCTCCAGCACCGATATACGCTGCCCTTCAGGTATTTCAAGTAAACCGTCCAGTTGTGTTTTCTGCCAGCTGTCAGGCAACAAAGCCAGCCTTCGCCATAATCGTCGACTTGCCCGTTCGCGTACTTCGCCAATCAGCCTTGTCAGAGTCGAGGCTGCGGGTAGCAGGATCTTATTTTGCAGCAACCATGCGGTAGCAAAATCAAACAGCAGACCTGGACGCTCATTGCTGAGCCAGGCGCGAGTATAGAGCAAACGCTTCAGTCTGAATGTCCAGGGGAAATCACCAAAATCATGATAATCATAATAGAGCTTGATAAGCCCCTGATGCTCCCAGCGGGTATTTTCTCTTTCAGCATACCGGGAAAGGATCTCTGGTCGGCTGATGTTCAACTGTGCCGCAATGTAAAAACGGATGAATGAGGGAATTTGAAGGGGATCAGGAAGAAACGTTCCCAGAAAGCGCGCCGTAGTCAGCTGAAGTGCAATCCCCAGCCGGTTATGTTTTCCCCGTCGCTGATTAATAAAAGCAAGGTCACGCTCATCCAGATGAAAATACCGAGCCAGCTGAACGGCACTGTTGCAAATAGTCGGTGGTGATAAACTTATCATCCCCTTTTGCTGATGGAGCTGCACATGAACCCATTCAAAGGCCGGCATTTTCAGCGTGACATCATTCTGTGGGCCGTACGCTGGTACTGCAAATACGGCATCAGTTACCGTGAGCTGCAGGAGATGCTGGCTGAACGCGGAGTGAATGTCGATCACTCCACGATTTACCGCTGGGTTCAGCGTTATGCGCCTGAAATGGAAAAACGGCTGCGCTGGTACTGGCGTAACCCTTCCGATCTTTGCCCGTGGCACATGGATGAAACCTACGTGAAGGTCAATGGCCGCTGGGCGTATCTGTACCGGGCCGTCGACAGCCGGGGCCGCACTGTCGATTTTTATCTCTCCTCCCGTCGTAACAGCAAAGCTGCATACCGGTTTCTGGGTAAAATCCTCAACAACGTGAAGAAGTGGCAGATCCCGCGATTCATCAACACGGATAAAGCGCCCGCCTATGGTCGCGCGCTTGCTCTGCTCAAACGCGAAGGCCGGTGCCCGTCTGACGTTGAACACCGACAGATTAAGTACCGGAACAACGTGATTGAATGCGATCATGGCAAACTGAAACGGATAATCGGCGCCACGCTGGGATTTAAATCCATGAAGACGGCTTACGCCACCATCAAAGGTATTGAGGTGATGCGTGCACTACGCAAAGGCCAGGCCTCAGCATTTTATTATGGTGATCCCCTGGGCGAAATGCGCCTGGTAAGCAGAGTTTTTGAAATGTAAGGCCTTTGAATAAGACAAAAGGCTGCCTCATCGCTAACTTTGCAACAGTGCCGCCAGATGTTGTCTCAGATTCAGGTTATGTCGCTCAATGCGCTGAGTGTAACGCTTGCTGATAACGTGCAGCTTTCCCTTCAGGCGGGATTCATACAGCGGCCAGCCATCCGTCATCCATACCACGACCTCAAAGGCCGACAGCAGGCTCAGAAGACGCTCCAGTGTGGCCAGAGTGCGTTCACCGAATACGTGCGCCACAACCGTCTTCCGGAGCCTGTCATACGCGTAAAACAGCCAGCGCTGGCGCGATTTAGCCCCGACGTATCCCCACTGTTCGTCCATTTCCGCGCAGACGATGACGTCACTGCCCGGCTGTATGCGCGAGGTTACCGACTGCGGCCTGAGTTTTTTAAATGGCGGAAAATCGTGTTGAGGCCAACGCCCATAATGCGGGCGGTTGCCCGGCATCCAACGCCATTCATGGCCATATCAATGATTTTCTGGTGCGTACCGGGTTGAGAAGCGGTGTAAGTGAACTGCAGTTGCCATGTTTTACGGCAGTGAGAGCAGAGATAGCGCTGATGTCCGGCGGTGCTTTTGCCGTTACGCACCACCCCGTCAGTAGCTGAACAGGAGGGACAGCTGATAGAAACAGAAGCCACTGGAGCACCTCAAAAACACCATCATACACTAAATCAGTAAGTTGGCAGCATCACCCGCAGCTCATTATGCCCCTGCTTTTGGCAACCTGGCATACTGCTTCAATATCAACTAATTCCAACAGTGGGTTAGTGGGCGTTTCGATCCAGATTAGACCTGTATTCTCTTGAATATGGCGCTCTACTGACGCCAGATCATTAAGATCGACATAACTGAATGTCGTACCTGAAGTTTGTTTACGCAGACGTTCAAACAACCGATAAGTACCGCCATAGACCCCTTTCATTACTAATACATGGGAATCCTTAGGTAGCAATTCCAATATAAGTGCAGTTGCTGCCATACCGGAAGCGGTTGCCGTAGCATAGATACCTCCTTCCAACTCAGCCAAGGCGGTTTCATATGCATATCTTGTCGGGTTACTGCAACGGGAATAACAAAACTCCCCTTCTTCGCCTAAATTTGGCTGAATGAAGGAACTGGCGGTAGTAATCGGTGGAAAAATAGCATTATTGCCCCGGTCAACTTGATCTCCGGCATGGATAACCAGAGTCGCGATCGATTTTGATTTGCTCATTATTTGTCCCTTTAAATTTTAACGATAGCCCGCCGATCATTATTAATAATGACGTTAGGCCACGCGGTTAAACCGTAATATTTATTTACGTGTCATTATACTGATAATTTCTTTATCTGTTTGCCTCATTGGCGATAACACTAATTTACATAAATTATTGATAGAACCTTCAACATCGCAGGAAACAATGCCATCACGCTCCCCTGCAACACTATTTTGTTGCGCCATCAACACCGACTTAAATGCACAGGCGGTAGCGGTAGACACTTTCATGGCACAACTATTTGATGCACCATCGCAAATAATGCCACTAATATCACTGATCATATTACTGACCGCGTAGGAGATAGTTTGAAAATCTTGGGTCAATAACCAACTCATACCTGCCGCCGCCCCCATTGCTGCCGTTGACGCCGCACACAATGCAGACAATCGGGTATAACGCATATGAATTGAGATTGCGGCTAGATGGGCCAACGCTAATGCCCGGGCCAGTGTTTCATCATCTGTATTAAGATGTCGGGCAAGTGTCACTACCGGCATTGTCACGGTAATCCCCTGATTACCAGAGCCATAATTTGACATCGCGGGTAAGGGTGCGCCGCCCATACGGGCATCTGATGCCGCAGTGGTGTTGATCAACATTTGACTCAGTAAGTCAGTGCTGATAAAGCCATTTTTTCTGGCTTGCGACAACGCGCCACTCACGTTCAAACCATAGTTCTTCCTTTGCCCCTCGTCAGAAAGCGCGGTATTAATCTCAGCACTTTTCAGCATAAACATGATGTCTTTAGCGGCGACATCGGTTACAAATTTAAATGCGTCGTTAAGGGAAAATTCGGGTAGTACCCCACTATCATTGGCGGCAATTAGGTCTCGGACTAATATTTGCTTTATATTATTAATATAAACTTCAGTGACATTAGTATGGCTACCTTGAATCACTACCCGGCACTGATCACTAAGACTATATAGCGTAATATCGGGTGATGCTGCCAACTTACTGATTTAGTGTATGATGGTGTTTTTGAGGTGCTCCAGTGGCTTCTGTTTCTATCAGCTGTCCCTCCTGTTCAGCTACTGACGGGGTGGTGCGTAACGGCAAAAGCACTGCCGGACATCAGCGCTATCTCTGCTCTCACTGCCGTAAAACATGGCAACTGCAGTTCACTTACACCGCTTCTCAACCCGGTACGCACCAGAAAATCATTGATATGGCCATGAATGGCGTTGGATGCCGGGCAACCGCCCGCATTATGGGCGTTGGCCTCAACACGATTTTACGTCACTTAAAAAACTCAGGCCGCAGTCGGTAACCTCGCGCATACAGCCGGGCAGTGACGTCATCGTCTGCGCGGAAATGGACGAACAGTGGGGCTACGTCGGTGCTAAATCACGTCAGCGCTGGCTGTTTTACGCGTATGACAGGATACGGAGGACGGTTGTGGCGCACGTCTTCGGTGAACGCACTCTGGCCACACTGGAGCGTCTTCTGAGCCTGCTGTCGGCCTTTGAGGTCGTGGTATGGATGACGGATGGCTGGCCGCTGTATGAATCCCGCCTGAAGGGAAAGCTGCACGTAATCAGCAAGCGTTACACTCAGCGCATTGAGCGACATAACCTGAATCTGAGACAACATCTGGCAAGGCTGGGACGGAAGTCACTGTCGTTCTCAAAATCGGTGGAGCTGCATGACAAGGTCATCGGGCATTATCTGAACATAAAACACTATCAGTAAGTTGGAGTCATTACCTAATATCGATAAAAATAAAATCCGTAGCATCTACTGCGTTTAGACACACGTTACCTGATTCATTAAATATATAGGCTTCGGTAATTTGTGTCGCAGTAATATCTTTTAATACTTCTAAATCGGCATCCGCGTTACCACCAATAGCCCCTATTGCCGCCGCAAGAGTGACTCCGCAATAGCTTGTTCCCGGAATAGTGACTCCCATCGCATTTTTATACAGATTCTCCGATATATTCCCCGTTATTTTTAATATCGGTGCGTTGAGATATTTAGCAGCCACTGCGGCAGCATACGCAATAGCAATAGGCTCAGTACAACCTAATGAAAGTTTCACTTCCTTTTTCAACCAATCGAGTAATTGTTGATGTGTTATTTTTTGCATTTGAAGTAATTAATCAGTGATTTGGATTATTTTTATCTTAGGGTTTTACGGGGAGAAATACTTTTCCTATTTTCTTGTTGTTTTTAATGCTTGGAGAATATTGTTCTCTTTAACAAAAAAGATAACCACAGAACAATTTAAATAAAAACATATTAAAAACAATGAAATAGATAACTCAAACACCATTAATCCCTTACTCAATGAGATACTAATCACAAAACAATAAAGAGAATATTTTCCCCTTAGACGCAATTATTCGCCTTGAATCATTAAACTAGACGATAAAAAAGGCGAGTTAGCTACTGCCAACTCGCCTCAGATAAAACCAACCGGTGCTGGTTTAGATATCAACCCTGCGCAGGGGATTGCTGCATCGTCCAGTTGAGCACTTGAGTGGCTAACTGGTCACTGGCCAGGCCAAAGGCCTGAACCACCTCGTTCATCTCGTTACCTTTTATCGGTTGGCGAATGTCAAACTGGCGAGTCGCAATAATCCTACGATCTGAAATTCTTACCAGCCGAGCATCAAAACGGATCAGCACTTCGCTGCTACCAACATGGTATACCCCTTGGAACGCGGACAGATCACCACTCAACTCCACATCAGCCTGCAAGCTATCATCGTCGCTACTGACTGCACGGATTCGCCCATCGCTACGGAACGCCTGAATAAGACGATTGCGCACCAAAATCGGCGCCGAATCACTCCAACGGGAGTTTTTATAAACCGCAATCTCCTGGCCCTGAGGCTGCACCGCTATGCGTGAGCTATTAAGAAACTGGTTCGTCGCCGGTTGTGAAACCCGTAATGACCAGTTTACTGTCTGCGCGTGTGGCACACTGACTGCAGGTGGCACCGGCAGAAGATAAACTTGTGATACAGGGGCCGAAGGTAAAATGGTGCAGGCAGAGAGCAGTATCGCCCCCCCGGATATCATCAATAGCCACACGCGGCGGCCTGCATAGCGCATCACATTAAAAGAGAGCATTAAGGCGTAAACTCCTGTGTTCTTTCACGGCCGCGCAACAAGGCCGCTGGGTTTTCTTCCAAACGAGAAACGGCGGCACGTAATGTCGCTAATGTTCTGCGCAGCTCATCTACTGCCGGCCCCAGCTCATTCATCCCTTGCATCCCGTTATTGAGTGAGGTTTTATTTTCACTCACCAATTTATTGAGGATGGTACTGGTATTTTGCAACGATGCCATGGTTTTGGCGGCATCACTGACCAGTTGTTTCCCCTGCCCATCCATTAAGCCGTTAGCATTACGCAGCAGGCGATTGGTTTGAGTCAGTGTCTCATTAGCCTGTTTACTGGCCTGCGCCAACTGCTGCAACAGGGTACGGAGATCACCACGTTGATCAGCCACAGTTTGGGTGACCAGCGCGAGATTATCCAGTGTCGTTACTAGGCGCTGCTGGTTATCCGGTGCCAGCAACTGGTTCAAACGCACCAACACTTCATTCGCATTGGTCATGAAATTCTCACCGTTAGCCAGTAACTGGCTCATCGGCGAAGGGGTAGCAATAATGATAGGAACCTCGTCATCTTTGCCCTCCAGCAACGGGCTGGTCTGGCTGCCACTGCTGAATTGAATATTTGAGGTGCCGGTAATACCCGCGACGGTGAGACGAGCTTGGGTATCTTCGCGTATCGGAGTAGATGCAGAAACGCGAATACGTGCCCAAACCTTATTCGGATTGTCTCGGTCCAGGCGTAATTGCGTCACCTCACCGACTCGAATCCCGCTGTACTGAACGGTGCTACCCTGTGACAGGCCACTCACAGGCTCATTGAAAACGATATCGTACAATCTGAACTGGCGATCAGAACCGGAATTTGTCAGCCATAGGCAAAACAGCAGCGCGGCACTCACCACAATAAGAGTGAACAAACCAATAACGACATGATGAGCACGGGTTTCCATATTACAACCTCTCTCCACTGTTAATTGCCGCTGCCTGATAAGCAGCCCGGCCACGTGGGCCATGAAAATACGCCTGAATCCAGCCATCATCAGTCGCTGCAACTTTATCCAGAGTATCAACCACCAGCACTTTTTTCTGCGAAAGCACCGCCACACGATCACACAGTGTATACAGCGTATCCAGATCGTGGGTCACCAAGAATACCGTTAGATTGAGGGCATCCCGCAGGGTGCGGATCAAACTGTCAAACGCCGCCGCACCAATGGGATCAAGACCCGCAGTCGGTTCATCAAGAAACAGAATATCCGGGTCCAGTGCTAAGGCACGGGCTAGCGCAACACGCTTGACCATACCACCCGACAGAGATGCTGGATACTTACTGCCAGTGCCCGGCGGTAGCCCAGCCAGTGCCAGTTTAACCTGAGCCAATCGCTCAGCCTCAGACCGGGGTAATCCGGCGTTTTCTATTAATGGTAATGCCACGTTCTCGGTCACGGTTAGAGAACTGAACAGTGCGCCTCGTTGAAATAATACGCCGAATCGGCGCTCGACCATGGCGCGGGATTGACCTGACAGTGCCATTAAATCCTTGCCAAAAACATGAATTTTCCCGTCAGTCGGACGACGTAACCCAACAATACTGCGTAACAGAACAGATTTACCGGTACCCGAGCCACCAACCACGCCAAGAACTTCGCCGCGCTTAACATCAAGATTCAACCCTTGATGCACGCACTGTACGCCAAAGCAGTTAACCAGATCGCGAATTTGAATGATTGCATCTTGCGTCATTTGGCTCACCACCCCATTTCCATGAAAAATAGCGCTGCCACGGCATCAAGCAAAATCACCACAAAGATCGAATGCACCACACTGGTGGTGGTATGAACCCCGACTGATTCAGCACTACCGGTTACTTTGAACCCCTCCAGACAGCCAATAATAGCAATCAGGAAAGCAAAAATAGGGGCTTTACTTATTCCCACCAGAAAATGCTGCAACCCATTACTGTTTTGCATAATCGACAAAAACATAGTGGGAGAGATATCCAGTGTTAAGGCACACACCACCATGCCACCGAAAATACCGCAAACCATGCCAATAAAGGTTAGCATCGGCAGAGAGATCAATAGTGCCAAGACGCGCGGTAGCACCAACAGTTCGACCGGATTCAAGCCCAGTGTTTGGATAGCATCAATCTCTTCATTGGCTTTCATCAAGCCAATTTCAGCGGTAAAAGCACTGGCTGTTCGCCCTGCCATCAGGATCGCGGTAAGCAGTACCGCAAATTCACGTAGAAAAGAAAATACCACCAAATCGACGGTAAAAATGCCCGCGCCGAAAGTAGTGAGTACGGTTGCACCGAGAAAGGCGATAACTGCCCCCACCAAAAAGGTGAGCAACATAATGATCGGCACAGCATTGAGGCCAATCTGTTGAATATTGGCAATTAATGAGGTAATGCGCCAGCGGGAGGGGCGAAAAAGTGTTCCCAGCAAGGTTTCCAGCGCCAGACCAATAAAGCCCAATAGTGACTTAATATCTTGCCATAAGTTATCTACCGAACGGCCGGTATTAGCCAGCATCTCAAGCCAAAACCGTGTGGGTTTTTCAGACAACTCAGGGGTTAAGTCAGGCAATACATGGCTTACCGTTTCAAGTAATATCCTCCGCTCTTCTGGCAATTTAGGCGCAAGTTCGCGTAAATTTGCTACACGGTCCTCACCCAGAAGCAGAGCTAACAACGTTGCACCGGCGGTATCTAACGCCCCCAGTTGGTTGAGATCAAATACCCCCCCACTGGGCATATTAGCGCGCAATTGCGCAACGCGCGGCTCCAAAACGCAGTAATGCGCCAACACCCAGTCCCCCCGGATATAAACTCTGGGGGGCTGAGCCGCGCTATCGAGATCAAGTTGTGCGGGGGACGTTTGCTCAGTCATTGCTCAGACCTTACCTATTTCAAACTCTAATGTTTCAAACCCTAAATAGGTATATCACACAGTTAAGTAAGAGTAATGACTGTTTAATTAATGAAGTGTTAACCACACCCTAATCAGTGAGGTGTGGCACGCTGTTTGCCCAATTGCCGTATTTTCCTCTCTGGCAGGGTAAACCAAACGACTACCGCCAGCAGAATTAACAGTACGCTGGCAGTACCTAATACCAGACTATGTGAGGCAGAAAAGGCCAGTTTGGCGCTGCTCAGTAGATGCTCGTCCCCACCAAGGCTATTGACCACCTGAATGGTTTCACTGATAGAAGCACTGGCCTGTGTAACCAGATCAGCGGGTAAATCTGCCGGCACTGTTGCAAATAGTCGGTGGTGATAAACTTATCATCCCCTTTTGCTGATGGAGCTGCACATGAACCCATTCAAAGGCCGGCATTTTCAGCGTGACATCATTCTGTGGGCCGTACGCTGGTACTGCAAATACGGCATCAGTTACCGTGAGCTGCAGGAGATGCTGGCTGAACGCGGAGTGAATGTCGATCACTCCACGATTTACCGCTGGGTTCAGCGTTATGCGCCTGAAATGGAAAAACGGCTGCGCTGGTACTGGCGTAACCCTTCCGATCTTTGCCCGTGGCACATGGATGAAACCTACGTGAAGGTCAATGGCCGCTGGGCGTATCTGTACCGGGCCGTCGACAGCCGGGGCCGCACTGTCGATTTTTATCTCTCCTCCCGTCGTAACAGCAAAGCTGCATACCGGTTTCTGGGTAAAATCCTCAACAACGTGAAGAAGTGGCAGATCCCGCGATTCATCAACACGGATAAAGCGCCCGCCTATGGTCGCGCGCTTGCTCTGCTCAAACGCGAAGGCCGGTGCCCGTCTGACGTTGAACACCGACAGATTAAGTACCGGAACAACGTGATTGAATGCGATCATGGCAAACTGAAACGGATAATCGGCGCCACGCTGGGATTTAAATCCATGAAGACGGCTTACGCCACCATCAAAGGTATTGAGGTGATGCGTGCACTACGCAAAGGCCAGGCCTCAGCATTTTATTATGGTGATCCCCTGGGCGAAATGCGCCTGGTAAGCAGAGTTTTTGAAATGTAAGGCCTTTGAATAAGACAAAAGGCTGCCTCATCGCTAACTTTGCAACAGTGCCTTCCTGAATACTCCAAGCTCATTAATCAAGGTATCGTGCCTGAAAAACTAAGTACGGGGGCTATTCACTTCCACGAAACGGCAAAGAGCGACATTGCTCAAGCCTGTTGTGAGTTGTATCAGCAATCACCTGAAAATAGTCGCGTCATGGCACCGACCAAGTGACCTGCCCCCACGATTAGATACAACACTCAGTTAGTAACGTCGGAATCTTCATTCTCAGAATGACCCTTTCTCCAGCCCGCTGCAAATTCAGACGGTGTCTGATAATTCAGCGTGGAGTGCGGGCGGCATTCGTTATAATCCTGCCGCCAGTCATTAATAATTTTCCTGGCATGAACGATATCGCTGAACCAGTGCTCATTCAAACATTCATCGCGAAATCGTCCGTTAAAGCTCTCAATAAATCCGTTCTGCGTTGGCTTGCCCGGCTGGATTAAGCGCAACTCAACACCATGCTCAAAGGCCCATTGATCCAGTGCACGGCAAGTGAACTCCGGCCCCTGGTCAGTTCTTATCGTCGCCGGATAGCCTCGAAACAGTGCAATGCTGTCCAGAATACGCGTGACCTGAACGCCTGAAATCCCAAAGGCAACAGTGACCGTCAGGCATTCCTTTGTGAAATCATCGACGCAGGTAAGACACTTGATCCTGCGACCGGTGGAAAGTGCGTCCATGACGAAATCCATCGACCAGGTCAGATTGGGCGCCGCCGGACGGAGCAGCGGCAGACGTTCTGTTGCCAGCCCTTTACGACGTCTTCTGCGTTTTACGCTCAGGCCACTGAGGTGATAAAGCCGGTACACGCGCTTATGATTAACATGAAGCCCTTCACGGCGCAGCAACTGCCAAATACGACGGTAGCCAAAACGCCTGCGCTCCAGTGCCAGCTCAGTGATGCGCCCTGATAAATGCGCATCAGCAGCCGGACGGTGAGCCTCATAGCGGCAGGTCGACAGGGATAAACCTGTAAGCCTGCAGGCACGACGTTGCGACAGACCGGTCGCATCACACATCAACATCACGGCTTCCCGCTTCTGGTCTGTCGTCAGTACTTTCGCCCAAGAGCCACCTGAAGCGCCTCTTTATCCAGCATGGCTTCGGCAAGCAGCTTCTTGAGTCTGGCGTTCTCTTCCTCAAGCGACTTCAGGCGCTTAACTTCAGGCACCTCCATACCGCCATACTTCTTACGCCAGGTGTAAAACGTGGCATCGGAAATGGCATGCTTGCGGCAGAGTTCACGGGCGGGTACCCCAGCTTCGGCTTCGGCTTCGCGGAGAATACTGATGATCTGTTCGTCGGAAAAACGCTTCTTCATGGGGATGTCCTCATGTGGCTTATGAAGACATTACTAACATCGGGGTGTACTAATCAACGGGGAGCAGGTCACTATTGCCTTCTTTTATGAATTTTACTCAGAAGAAGTTAACCTTTAATCCACGCTAAATCAATTGCTTCCAAGCGTACATCATTTCGCTAAGTAAGCGCTCTAGCGGTTTCGCGCCCGCAAGACCGTGGTTAAAAACTTAATAAGAAATACTAAACGTTAAATCAGCTTATACTGTTGATGGATAGTGCAGGTGTTTGGGAGATTTATTCGTGGATTAACTAAAACCTGCAATTCAGTAACAGCCAAAGTCAATGTCCGTTTTTGGCACAAAGCCGAGATCCGACGAAGTGGTACTTTCCGTGAAAGTTGTGGTGCGATTAATTTGCAACACGTGGTAAGGAGCGGTTGCAATGTGGTGGTAAATTAAGTGCAATTAATCAAGAAGGTGAATCAATGAGTGAACAACTGAACTGTCAAAGCCGCATGGATGCGGCGACAACTCTGTACTTGCCGCAAATAACTATCCCCGTCCTGCTAAACCAATGACGTAACTCCTATCTCTCCCGACTTGTTGGAACAAGTCGCACTCACAAGGTGCAATTAAACACTGAACAAAAATTCATGGATGAATGGTTACCGCCGAAGGACTCGGCGCAAATAAAAAACGTACATACCATTATACACAGTATGTACGTTTGAAATGAAAGCCGCTGACGTTATATGTAAAGCCCTGTCACTCACTCACACGCGAATAGACACTGTTTTTACTATATACTCCGCAGGGGCGTTTTATTTTATTTCGACAGATATTTAATATTAGACTCTATCAAATAAGTAAGCCTACGGCCATTTCTAACCGTCAGCAGTATAATCACCACAAAAATTACGGCAAGTATAAAAAATATTAGAGCAGTACTTTTTATAATATATTTAATATAATTGGATTTAAGATCATTTCCCGACTTCCAAGCAGAAAGAGGATTTGAAGCAAGCGCACCAGACTTGTAACCAATGTCATAAATATGGTAATCAATAGCTTTATAAAGTTGTGAATCAAACAGTGTGTTTTTGTCTTTGACACTATCCTCTTTATATTCAGGCATTAACAAAACCAAGTTTCCAAGATGATTTTTATAATTGCTATCAGATACTTTTTCAGCAGTAATTATTACACCTCTGAGTAACAGGCCATCGATATCTCCCAGTTTTTTTGCAGTAGCTGGTTTAGGATCTGCAAGTGCTTTTTCAACTGACTTTCTTAGTAAACTCCCTCTGTCTCCATAGATTTCATACAAAGAGTCCAAGTCTCCAGTTTTCATAGCAGTACTTATTTTGTCGGTATTGTATTTATAATTATGAGGCTCATCACCAAATGCAGCAATAAATAAATTAAACCCTACAAACAATACTATGCAACTTGTCATTATCTCAAGTTGTAAACCATTCCCATTAATAATTGCCCCTAGTATTACAATCAATATACATACACCCACACCAACTCTTCCATATATGGAAATAAATGATCCTATCGTATCAAAAGCATTTTCAGGAACTAACTCATTGGAGCGTAGAATGTTGAATATATCGTCAGAAACCTGTTTGACTTGCTCATCTACTGGCATGTCTGATGGAATACAAAACCATAATATTAGAAATATAATAGCGAAGATTAGAGATATAGCTAAGGTAAAATATATAGCTCTATCACGCTTCCGTCTAATAGCATTCTCAACATCATCATATGGATTACTTTGTCTGATTCTAGCCATAGCACATCCTCTAAATTTAACTATTATTTGGAAGACAGTTCTTTTGCTACCATAAAACGCTTCTCCTTCCATTGCGCTGCGCGAGCTTCAAGCTGGGTATGTTGCGTCTTGGCTCGGTCGTGGATTTTTTTAATTTCTCGACCGGCCTCATTGATCTGGTTTGATATGTAATCAATTGTCTCAACATCATATACAGTACGATTAGCTGTTTTGGCTACACGAATACTGCTCTCTTTTACTAACAAAGCTTGACGTCTGGCTTGTTGATTTACAGAATCACCAATTGCCTGAATCAGTAATGAGCTTTTATCACTCCTTTCGGCCTGGTCAATAATAAGATGGCTGCGTTTAGAAGATGGTATCGTTACTTTAATAATAGTTTCAAACTGGTCTACCATCGAGAGGTTATTGAACTTCATCATTTTCATCATCTTTAGGTCTTCAAATGCCTTTTGTTGTTCCGTGATCATGTCATTTCGACGTTTTGTTATGAGGGCGATTTGATGTTCAATATTCATTGCTTCCATGCTCAGCATGGTATTATCAGGCTGATTTTTTAGTTCCTTACGAATAGAAGCCTGAACTGTTTGTAACTTCTCCAGAATGTAATAGGCAGCTACAATGTTAACCCCTGTATTTTTTACACTAGTTAAAGCTTGGTCATACATTCCATCAATATTTTTATTCATTTCAAACAACCCCTCCGATATGCTTTCGATATCCGAGGTTAAAATATCGATTTGTCCTTTAACTAAATCAAATCTTGACATTGCACTAAAATGAAGACCGATGGCTTTCATTATGAAAGGCCCAACATACGGTATCCGTGACAGTTTCTTTTGAAGATAACTTGGTTCGACTGCATTACTGACTTCACGAGCCAGTGCAACAATCTCATTCAGAGTCTCTCCCTTCTTGCCCTGAGATGATGAGCTGACGCTGAGAAGGAGGTTATCAAGATAATTAATATCAGTAGTGTCCTCCAATCGTCCAAAGTTATGCGCGGCATCAATATCACCAATCTGGAAAGATCTGACTGCATCTTTTATTGATGATTCCATACTTACATCAACAGCATATTTATCAAATTCCTTAGCCACTTTGACATCTAATATATCAATACTATTTATGATCTTCATGTTATCTCACCTTATGTTCTTATTTAATTTATTGACCAGCTTCTTGAATTTTTCATGAGCCACTTCATCAATACCACTACAAACACCACTGGCGTTGATGTTCTTAGCCTGCCCTTCCCACATAGGTAATAAATTATCTTTAATATCTCGAAGGCTATCTTTTACATCGACAGCTGTTTCATAGCTCATTTGTGCTTGAACCTGACTTAGTTTTAAACCAACAAGAACTCCCTGAAAGTTATTAACTCTTATCCGTAGCCTGTTAATTGCCATATATTCATTGCTTGTGACACTATAGTCACACTCGTTCTTATTTTTCAGATATGACTCAACAACATCTATGAAAACCTCTAGCTGATGAATATCTTGCGCATAGATTGCCTCCAAACCCTTCGTGATTTCAGCATGAGCGGTTAGCATTTTGAAATGATCAGGTATCCGTTCGCATAGTTTCATAACTACTTTGTTATAAATATCTAGCTGGGCTTTCCGTAAGATTTCGGAACCTGTTAAATGATCGAACATCCGACGAAAAAGATTCTTTTTTCCCTTTGAGAAATTGACTTCCGCTTTTGTCATTGCGTCTATGAGATGGTAAATTTCATCTAAGAGCGACTTTTCAATATCACTCATCTTAACTGCTTCATCAATTGACATTTCATGCCCATTGATGTTGAGGACACATTTTTGATTTGAAATAAGCTCTGGCCCAAATCTATCGTAACTTAATGGGTCTTTAACAAAGGCTTCAACCATCTTAGTGGCATCACTGCTCATTTCAATTCTCCACAAATTTCGATAGAAAAAATTTACCATGTTCTCTTAAACTATCGAAATTCCTGACCATATAATGTCCGTTTTTCGGGGTCGTTTTGCGTTCAAAAAAAGTCGGAGAAAATTTGTCTGTCTATAAGATGGTGTAAACAAGTATAACTATGGTGGATTTCATGGTTAAATTTATACCCATTATGGTGGTAGCGGGCAGAACGCAGGCCAACTCTATTGCCAGGTTTCTACTGGATTCAGTGCTGGTGTGGTCATTATTGTGCTGGCTCAATACAATTATTCCATTCTATGTGCCGTTGGTAATAACCATTACAACATGCACAATTTATGCACGAGTTGGTTATAAAGTATTTTTCAAGCCGTTAACCTTCATGAAAACTAGAAGTTTTTATGTCGATGCTGAAAAACCAACAGTTCAACTCAATTACACATTAGCTGGTGGGCAGGCGAACCAATTTTTCACTTTAGCCCAAAAAACCACCAGCATCCATTTTGTTTACCTTTTCACCTGTCTCGTATACCTGTTTTTGGGTAAATCGCTCTCTAATTACGCAAAAAATATTAAGCGTGGTATATAACTCCATGAAACCGTTAATTATTGTTTTTATCATCTCTGCACTTTACCTCTCTTATCAGCTGATAAGGTCTCGTCGTCCAAAACATTGGTTGATAGTTTCCTCCTCATTGTCGCTTGCGGTTATTGTGTCCTTTCAGTTTCTCGGCGGTGTATTCCTGATCCCGACAGAATCCATGTACCCAACTATAAAACCTGGAGACTTGGTTATCGCTCAGCGTGTAGGTGGTTTATTCGATCATCGCGCTATTAGGCGTGGGGACGTACTCGTTTTTAACGCCCCTTCTGTTCCCGGCGTTTACTATGTCAAACGCGTATTAGGTATTCCTGGCGATACCGTCACATACAACGAAGAGAAAATCTTCTCGATAAACGGTAAACAAAACGGAAACCAGATTAAAAAAGATGGTTTTACTACTCAATACCAGGCAGATACCGACACTGCCGGTCAAAGTTATATCTTCCAGACAGATAACCGTATCGGCTACGTGAAAACGGGTAAGAAATGGATCATTCCCGAAGGATACTACTTTATGGCCGGTGATAACCGAGACCATTCGCTTGATTCCCGTTACTGGGACAATCCCCCTGGCACACCTAGGAACCTCAGAGGTCTCATTCCCCATGATAGTCTCGTAGGGCGAGTAAATTTCAGGATCGTCAATTTAGGCTTTCTGGCGCGTGGGGATTCAGGTGACCGTTCCATTAAACAACGACAGCAGCCGCATCAAAGGTAATCAGTCATGATGATCGAAACCTTTTACAAAACCAATAATGTGGAGGTCAGAAGCACTTACGAGGAGGTACTATCTGCCTACCAATTGTGGTTCAGGTTAACAAACCAGCTCTGTAACGATGAAGGATTCGAAGGTTTTACTGCTCATGATTTTTGTGTGCCTGATTTGTTTCTGCGATCAGTCGAATGCCATATCCAACGTGTGTCTGGTTTCCGTCAATTCAAAGAGCAATGCTTAATTAGCCCCGACAATACTATTCCTTTTGCCCTAAGAACAGACCATGAACATGGCTCTGCGCTATTCAATAGGTTTAATGATATATCGAAGTCTGCACTGACATCGCTGGGTATCGATCCAATACGCTTTGGTAACCCACCATTTGGTTTTGCGAAGGCTGTATTTTCGATTCTGAAAATTCACCATGAAGCAAAATTAAATGGATTAGTTGGGTACAGCCAGTTGTGGGCACTTGAAAACCAGTTCGACGAAATCCTGTTTGTTTGTTCTCTACCCGTAGCAGGCTGCGGGAGAATTCCATTTTATGAGGCTCCAGCCATCCCTCCTTACTGGATACCCATCACGGGAACTGAAGCCATCGACCTCTTTAATACCCACAACACCAAAATGAGGAAGAGAGAATGAAATCTATCACGACTGTTCTTTTATGCTTCCTTATCCTGGGTTGTGGAAGTCGGGATAAATTACCAATTCCCGCAACCAAGGCAATAAACGCGCTTCCAGATGCGATGGCAACCCTTTCTAATGCTGGTCTCTGGAATGAAAATGAACTTTCTGGCGCTGAATTCCTTGAAAACAGTGACAGAAGTATGATAGTTGCGAACTTAACGAGCGTTCCATGCAGAATGGTGTTCAGTTACGTCAAGACTTCAAATCATCCTTATTGGATGCCGAGCCAAATTGCTTGTGAGGGAGATGAGAATGATTAACTAGATACACTGATATGCTTCGTCAATCGCTACACGGTGGTATTCTGTTATACAGGCCTGTAAAGTGTATGAGGAAACCATGAACTCTCTACTCCAGCGTGTTGTGATTTACGCCATTGTGATTCTGATATGTAGCGTTTATTGCGTTCTGTACTTTGTGCCGCTCACTTCCATAAAGACGATCAACGCCATAGGCATTGCAAACTTAGTGGTACTGGCGTTACTCACATGGTTGTTAGTAAGACCACGGTTGTTCCAATTGTGGGGTGGGTATCTTGTACTGTCAGCAATTTATTTAGGTGCGATTTACCCTGATTTTCCATATGTTGAAGAAATCATCGTTTATACATTTGCCCTGATTTGTTTATCAGTCATGTTTTACGATGTATTCATTGATAACTGTAATGGGATACTGAGGCGCACCTTTCTTAGAATTAATTCTGAATGAATGGTGACCATATGGTTTTTAGAAAATTGGCAGCAAAAGGAATGTCCCGATGCGCCAAATTCCAGTGGTGCTTTTTCCTGCTAGCGTCATTAGCTTTATTCTTTCTACATGATGGCCCGTTGGTCATTGCGGGCCTCTTTATTACACAATTGTCTCTCCAGATGTCGATGACCCGTACAGGAAAGGAAGTCTTCGGCGTTATTTTTAATATCCAGTCATGGAGAAACAGTGGTGCTAGCCAGCAAACCTATTTTTTCCGGTGGTATATCGGCTTCCCGATTTCCTGCTTGCTATATATTCTTTCTCTTACTAATTATGTGTACGTTCCAGGCGATTTGTATTATCAGTTTATTGCAAGCAGTACTGATGACCTAGCACTCGTAATGAATCGTTTTGCTGTAGGCGTGAGTAACATACTCCCTGAAATCCTTCGAGGCGCATCTCTAACCCTTTCGATGATGATGTTTGTCGCAACATTGCTAAAAAATGTACAACTTGCTGAAGTACGTCGAATTTACTCCTCCATTCAGGATGGAAATGATTCCCAGAAAATTCTCTCGAATATGACATGGGAGCAATTCGAAAAGATTATAAGACTGCATTTCGAACTCAATGGCTACAAAGCAACTCTGACTAATACAGGAGCTGACGGCGGAGTCGACATTCTGCTGCAAAAAGATGGTCGCCGCGAAATGGTACAGTGCAAATTATGGAAAACCAGCAAAGTAGGAGTCTCGGTAGTCCGCGAAATTTACGGTGTAGTGCAAGCCAATGCATATGAGCGGGGTTATATCATCACCTCTGGGTTCTTTACTCAGGATGCATGGGAATTCGCTCTTAGCGCAAATGTTAAAGGAACATTATCGCTTATCGATGGTTCCAGACTTCTGAAAATAATCAAGGATAAAGAAATCCCCCCGCCTGCCACTGAGATAATAAATGTTGGTCCAGGTGAGAATCAAATATACGATCTTAATGTCATACCTAGGGAAGGTGCGAATAAGCAGGTCATTTCTTCCCAAGCTGACTCGCTGATTAAAATTTCGCGGATCTGGGCCGATTTTTTTCCCGCAAACACATCGAATCAGCCTATTTAGGCTATTTTTTCCACCATTTCTGGCGTTATTTCCGGTTTTTACTGAGATCTCTCCCACTGACGTATCATTTGGTCCACCCGAAACAGGTTGGCCAGGGTGAATAACATCGCCAGTTGGTTATCGTTTTTCAGCAGCCCCTTGTATCTGGCTTTCACGAAGCCGAACTGCCGCTTGATGATGCGAAACGGGTGCTCCACCTTGGCACGGATGCTGGCTTTCATGTATTCGATGTTGATGGCCGTTTTGTTCTTGCGCGGATGCTGCTTCAAGGTTTTTACCTTGCCGGGACGCTCGGCGATCAGCCAGTCCACATCCACCTCGGCCAGCTCCTCGCGCTGTGGCGCTCCTTGGTAGCCGGCATCGGCTGAGACAAATTGCTCCTCTCCATGAAGCAGATTACCCAGCTGATTGAGGTCATGCTCGTTGGCCGCGGTGGTGACTAGGCTGTGGGTCAGGCCACTCTTGGCATCGACACCAATGTGGGCCTTCATGCCAAAGTGCCACTGATTGCCTTTCTTGGTCTGATGCATCTCCGGATCGCGTTGCTGCTCTTTGTTCTTGGTAGAGCTGGGTGCCTCAATGATGGTGGCATCCACCAAAGTGCCTTGGGTCATCATGACGCCTGCTTCGGCCAGCCAGCGATTGATGGTCTTGAACAATTGACGGGCCAGTTGATGCTGCTCGAGCAGGTGGCGGAAATTCATGATGGTGGTGCGATCCGGCAGGGCGCTATCCAGGGATAATCGGGCAAACAGGCGCATGGAGGCGATTTCGTACAGGGCATCTTCCATGGCACCGTCGCTCAGGTTGTACCAATGCTGCATGCAGTGAATACGCAGCATGGTCTCCAGCGGATAGGGCCGTCGGCCATTGCCCGCCTTGGGATAAAACGGCTCGATGACAGCGGTCATATTCTGCCATGGCAGAATCTGCTCCATGCGGGAGAGGAAAATCTCTTTTCGGGTCTGACGGCGCTTAGTGCTGAATTCACTATCGGCGAAGGTGAGTTGATGGCTCATGATGTCCCTCTGGGATGCGCTCCGGATGAATATGATGATCTCATATCAGGAACTTGTTCGCACCTTCCCTAGCTGTCCCCGTTGCCATAGCAAAATGGTTAGAAGAATGTCGAATGGAAATTATTTCTATGGTTGCTCGGCTTACCCAATTTGTAAAGGAACCCGTAACCTCTAGAAATCTATTTTCAAGAAAACCATCTCATTTTGCGGTCGTTTTCAGGCCGCAAAATTTCGAGAGCTACCTCCCTCAAGATATAATCCGTTTATTATCGCGAGAGCATATTTTCCTAATCAATTCCGGGGCAACCATCTCACGCGATTATGGGGCTTTCCATATCATGCTCACTTTCATATACACCGTGAGTTGGGGCTTCGGCCAGAACGAATAGTGATCAACGAGGTTTTCAATGACGAGTGAAAAACGTGGCACAAGTGCTGAATACGGCCAGGAGAAATTACGCGAACGCGCAGCGCAGAATGCTGGAGATGAAACCCCCAGTGTTAAGGCGCGATTTTCTAAAAAAACCTTGAGTATCCTGGTTGCCGGTATCTTTGCGGTAAGCACATTAGGCGCATTTATTTTAATGAATGGTAAACCAGACAAAGAACCGAACCTATCTATCGTCGAAGTTGCAAAGAGTGGGATCAGCGTTAACCCGGATATTGCAAAACAACATGGTATCGATGTGGATGACGATGACCTTGATACCTATGAGGCTGGGCCTCAGCCAACACTGACACTTCCTATCACAAATAATGAACAGGAACCCGCATCAGCGCCCCCTGATGATGATAAAAGTGAACCTACTGTCACAAAGCAAGATAGCGCCGGTGTTTCCCCTGCATCGTCTGATAATCTTGGCGATCAGATGCTAAAAATGGCCACAACCACGCCACCAGCTAACCCGGATGCAAATTCACCAGTTGTATCTAAGTCAGATCCTGCTACGCAGTCATTGGTTGACTCAATTAAGGCTGAACCTGGGTTTACTGACGGTAGCGAGGTTTCACAAAACGCAGAGCAACCTGGAACGGTTGAGATAACTCCTGCACAGGAAATCGCTAAAAAAGCACTATCTGGGGCCACTAGTGAAGCCCCGGCTTCAGCTCCAGTTACAGCAGAACCAAATCAACACGCTGCGGCGCAGACCAACCCGGTTCAAACACCGCCATCACCTACCACACGTGATATTGCAGGTGTTGAAAACATCACTAAAGATACCTCTGGCCATCAAATTGACCCAGCTGAGTTCGGTTATACGGAACCCACTAAAACTACTGCTACGTCAGACTATAAAGCAGCATCAGAAGGCTATACAGCCCAACAGTTTGTTGTTCAGGAGAAGAATGCGCTTACTGGCGCTGACCTGGACTATAGTGGGCACTTTAAAACTGTTGAATACAATTCGCAGGGACAAAATACGGTATTCGTTTATTCAACCTTTTCATCAAAAGTATTCTTGTTACCATCGAAAGGTAAGGTCAACGTATACCTTTCTGATGAAAAAGGTTGGTCAGTCTCACTCCTCCCAGGAAATATCCTGCGGGTACAGCGTTCTGAAAACAAGGGGGCATGGTCGCAGGCAACCGACCTCTTTGTACTCAATGGCGAAAACTCCTACTCGTTGATTCTTCAGGCTGTTGGCGATCCTGATAAACGAACCGATTCCCTCAAATTCACAAAAAAGGAACTTTCTAAGCAAACGGACAAGTTGGCCAAAAAATCCAAAGCCTGACTGTTGAATTGAAAATACGAGCGCATCTTTGGTGCGCTTTTTTTTCGGGAGAAGTTACATGACAGATTCATGCATCGACGGCTTAAGGCTGGTTTCGACCAGTTACCACATTGGTTTACCCTGGATTGAATGGTCAGAGGCGAGATCCTACATCGTATGCCGAGCACTGGTAGATCAGGGAGTAATTGCCGGAACTGCTACTATAGGAACACGTCGAAAAAAGGTCAAAGAACGCATCAATCCAGGAGATCGTGGGTTATACCAAGTCACTGAAACTCAGTACGGATGGATAGCACTTAAGGGTGGTGGCGTGATCGATCCCTGCGGCTTTCTTGGTAACTCTTTTTCCGGCCCGGAACCCCAGTTTTGTATCCTTGAGAATGATGAGTGCTATATCAGGGGTATAAATCCTGTTCAGTGCCCGAGAACTCACTTACCTGAACATCTTGTAAGTGATGAGTTATTCCCGCTAACACGCGGTGTTATGCGCGATACATGCAGCCGTCTGCTGGGTTACAGGTTGCATATACAGGGATTGACTATGTCAGAGGCAGCATACCTTCTGTCGAGACCGCTTACCGATTTTGACCGGTACAGCCGCCTGGTATATGAATACTTTATTAAAATGGGACTAAGCAGCATTATGCCATTAAGCAACATCAAAATGCTGCATCCGAATTTAGCCCGTAAAGGTTGGCGTTCATTTTATAACGACCTGGATATGGACGAACTTGAAGCGTTTCTTAAATGATAAAATCAGGGTTCATCCCGAACCCTGATTAAAATTCAATAATTAGGTATGTAATCCACACCACCAGTCCAACGAGATTCCCAGTGGGCCAGATACAGCGCTGTAACATCTGGTGCGTTATAAAGTACAAGGCTATTTTCACTATTTTTATTGAAAGCCGAACTTGAGTAATTATAACTACCGGTTTCAACAGATATCCTATCAACACACAAATACTTATCATGGTGCAGAAGAAATTGATCATTCGTCCGTAACGGAATGCCCGCGTTAACTACTGTATTCATAGTCGAGACTGCATATCGGTTATTATTTTGCCCTTTGTCAACTACGATCCTGACATCTACTCCCCTTCGGTGAGCATTAATTAATGCTTTCGCAATTACGGGTGACGTAAAAGAGTATGCCGCCATACGGATTTCCTGCTGAGCTGAATTGATCAGATCCAGTATTGCTTTCTGTGCAGACCCTTCAGGTGAAAATCCGACAACGACTCTAACGCCACCAGCCGGTAGCATTACTTCTGTTGGATTATCAGCCTGTGCAAAAGTAGAAAAAAATAATAATCCCAACGATGTCAACGTACTGACCAACACCTCTGATTTCAACATATCCACCTCGTTTAAATGTGACACTAGTAAAGTTGGCTTTCATACTCAAAAAGAAGTTTTCATCCAGATTTTCATATATGTTAATAGACACGGATAAATGTCACCTTATATCACACATTGCTATTGTATAACGCCCTGCTTTAACAATGAAATCAAACAAAACAAATTTTATATTAATAAAGTTCCCGGCTCAAACTCGTTAAATAGCTGGAGAACATCCAAAGATCGAAATTATTAAAACTCGTTATTAAGGATGTTTAAATGAACGCTATCAAATTTGAGAAGTTTAAAACCCCGCTGGTGATCACCGGCATTCTGATTCTTGCCATTGTTACCGCTCACGCTTCTGGTTCAACCCAGGCAGGTTTTGACGATGTATGGCTCAAAATCTCTGATTACATGCAGGGTTCTCTGGGTAAGGTGCTGATCGGTCTTATCGTTCTGGTTGGTCTCGCAGCTGCTGTTGTACGTCAGAGTCTGATGTCACTGGCGGTTGCTGTTGGTGGTGCGATCTCCCTGTACTACTCACCGGACATTATCAATGGCATGATGGCCGCATCCCACGCAGTGCAAACCACTTTACCGGCATTCATGTAACCATCATGGATGTAAAAAAAACCGGCTCTGGCCGGTTTTTTTACATCTTCATATTTTATTTCCCGCCCATAGAAAATTCCATAATCCGATGTAAAGAACTATCCAGACCGCAACGATAACCCGGAACCGACGTTGGTAAGCACTGCGTGTTTTGTGTTTAAACATTCGTTGAGCAATGAAACAACCTGGCCACCCGCCCAGCACAATGAGCGCATCCAGCGTCAGTTCATCCACACGGTACTCGCCAGCAGTCGCGGCCTTTTTATCTTTGTAATAGATGTAAATCGAAATCAGACTCCAGATTGACATCCAGACAAAGGACGATAAATAAAACATAGATTACCTCCTGTTGAGGGCCGCAGTAATAGTTTGATGGTACTATCTTATTGTATTACTCATGAACAGATAAATTTGTATTCTTAAAAATGGGTACAATTTGCCCCCATTTTTAAATCATTCGCGCCGTGTCAAAAGGTACTATGAAACGATATCTAACATAAAGGTAATTCTGATGCCGGTAACTGATGAACAGAACGTGATCATAGGTTTCAAACCTACACCTGGCAGTATTGTTTCAGTACAGGCATACGCGGGGTCTGGTAAGACCTTTACACTAAAAGAATTCGCGGATGCAAACCCCTCACTCAAAATTCTCTATATCGTTTTTAATAAAGCTATTAAAGATGATGCAAAAAAGAAATTCCCAAAAAACGTCGAGTGTAAAACATCTCATGGTTTGGCCGTGACCCGGTACAAACACTTTGCTCATAAATACAGACAGTTTATATCCGTGAGCGAATACCGCGCAATGATGGGTGAAGATGACTGGAGAGTGGTTAAGCTTGCAATAAATGGGCTTACCCATTTCATGAATTCAGATGAACACGAAATTACTACTGAACACGTACTTAAAGACTTAAGTAAAACCGATAAAATATCTCAAAGCAGGTTGGATCAAGCGCTACGTGCAGCAAAACGTACATGGCAAATGCAATCTGACCCACTCAACGATGCCTATTGCTCACCGAATACCATCCTCAAGTTGTTCCAGTTATCGAACCCAGCCCTAGACCAGTTCTACAATGTCATTCTCTTCGACGAATCGCAGGACGCAAATCCGGTAACGATCGATATCGTTCTTAGAAACAACTGCTGCAAAGTTTTTGTCGGCGACCAGCACCAAGTGATAAACCGCTGGCGCGGTGCGGAAAACGCCCTTGAGATTGTTGAAGACCACGGGGCTCAGGTTATGCGCCTGACTAAGTCATTCCGGTTTGGGCCTCTTGTTGCAGCACTGGCCAACGTTGTGCTGTCAATGAAGGGTGAAACGTTCCCCTTGGTAGGCCTGGGTAGTCTTGATGCTATCGTTGAGCCATCGGCGATACAGGATCAAAACTTTTACGCCATCATCAGCCGCACCTACATGGGAGTCATACAATCTGCCTACGAGTCGATTATGTGGGGCAAACGGGTGATGTGGAATGGAGGTATTTCAAAATACCGTCTCGACGAGCTCCTTGATTTACATGCGCTAAAAACAGGTAACATTGCTGCTATTAAAAATAACCGTATCACTACGGAATACGGGAACTGGGCAAATTTTTTAGAGATCGCAGAAACCACCAAGGACGTGGACATGGTGCGGGCGATTAAGTTAATGGAAGTCTATGCTGATATCCCCGGGATGGTTGAGACCATGAGGATGAATGAAGCCAGAACAGAAAAGGAAGCTGATTTAATTGTTACCACAGCCCATACCTCGAAGGGAAAGGAATTTGACCATGTCATCATCAATGACGACTTCCCATCCATTATAGAAGCCGTTGTGATGAAGAAGCCACGGGAAGTAATTATTGACGAACTTAATCTGCTGTACGTAACTATTACCAGAACCAAGAAATCTGTAAACATCAATACTTCGTTAATGGAGCTATTAGAAGAATACCGAAGTCGTATTGAGCGAAATGTTTCAGTAGTGATAATCTGACAAAAAAAGCCCTGGTTAATTCAGGGCTCTTTTTTATTTCTATTTATCTTGTTGAGCTGGTGAGGCTTCGCCTGATGTGTCTCTCTGAGAATCGACAACCATAGACTGGATCACTTCAACGAATTTTGAGAAGGGCTGTGCGCCTACAACAGAGACTTCTTTACCGGTGACATTATCACGCACAATCGTGGTTGGTGTACCATCAACACCGGCAGCTGAACCGGCCTCCATATCCTGCTTAATGCGCTTAATCACTTCAGTACTGCCCATACAGGTATCAAATTTCGCCTGGTCTACCTCAAACAGTGCTGGGATGCTGTCCGCATCCTTAAAACCTTTACCGTTTGTTTCAGTATGGTTAAACCAATAATCAGTAACGGCCCAGAAAGCACTCGGCCCTTTCTGCTCCGCAATACACTCAGCAACAGCTGCGCCCTTCGATGCGACCGGCTCATGGAATGACATAGGGTAATGACGCCATTCCCAGTTAACAGCCCCGGCTGTCGCGGTATCAACGATATACTTCGGCGTTTCTTTGAAGCGTTTGCAGAATGGACACTCCAGATCTTCATAGTTGATCAACGAAAACCGAGCGCCAGGCTCGCCATAGATATAACGGCCATCAGTATTTTTATTTGCTTTGTCCCAGCCTTTATAGAGTGCCTTTCGTTCTTCCGCGAGCTTTTGGTCGGCGATAGACTTAAGAGCACCCTTTACTTCGTCCTGAATATTTCCGTTCACTCCCTGTTGAACTGCGGGGTTCTTGGCCAGCGATGTACTAATTTTATCCAGCAGTTGATTGGTCATCACCTGGGTTTTGTACGAGATAAAACTAATTACCATCAACCAAACCATTCCGATTACAACAACGATTCCCCCGGCCCAGGCAAAAATTGTTTTATTTCCAGAACTGCACTTTTCATTTCTTTGCTTATCCATTGTACCCTCGCATTTTGATGGATTAGGACTTAGGTTGTTGGTTATCGATCTGCATCTGAATTCGATATTTCCGCAGCTCTTCCGGTTCACCACTGGAAAGCACATTTAATTCGTGGGCACTTAACCGATAGCCAGGTGTTGAGCAGTATTTATCTTTGATACGGAGGTATTCAGCCCTACTGGCGTTCTGTGTGTTATTAGGAAGGAGAAAGGTATTTTCCCCGCAAAATGCTGGGGTCTGTGTGAACGTGCCACGCGGCCCATTGGCATACTTTGTGTTTGCCACTGAAGTGAGCAAGACCTGGGTGTAATTGTCATGTGCCACATATCGCTTCCCGGATGGATCATTGATGGCATACGGACTCACGAGCGTATGCTCATACCCAGGGTAACGTATAGCCGCGCCACCGCGTTCTGTACCACGCCAGGATTCGGAGTACTGATACTGGTAGGGGTACTCGGCCCTGGCGGGGAGATTGCGCGTTTCGTCGAGGTAAGTACGTTGTGGCTTACCTGTCCCACTGCAACCGCTGGTGATTACGCCGGTAATAACCACCAGCAGGGGCAAAACAATTTTATTCGCCAATTTCATTGCTTAGTCTCCAATTGGATAGCAACGTCATTATCTTAATTTCTCACCCTTGACGTTATGTTTTATGAAGACAAAACGTCGTCATTTTCCAGCACGATTTTTTTCTCAATCGGTTAACTTACAAGGTACTTAACCGGAGAAATCTTTTAATGCTGAGACACATTAAAAATATTCTGAATACTTTTTTGCCTGATAACAAAAAGGCTACCACTGATCTATTCGGTGACGAAATCGATATGTCAGTAGATGAAGAAATCGGGAAACTCATTTCATCACGAGATAATATGCGCTATCCGGCAAGCGAAATCGGATTCCCGGCTCAAGTACCGGGTGAGTACGTATTACGTCATTACCAGAAACCACTTGTGATGGCGATTAAACGAGAACTGGATATTAGGGACTCTGAGTTTAATCAGCTTATTCTTCCTATGCTGATAAATTTCGCTAACTTTGTTCACCTCTTCCCGGCATCCGAAAACCATCATCACCGTGCTGCAACCGGATTGTTGCGTCATTCATTGGAAGTGTGTTTCCAGTGTATCCGGCGTTCTAAAAACATCGAGTTTGATTCAATGGCGGTTCCCGTACATAAATCAAATCGTGCATTAGCATGGCGACTTGCAGTCGCAGCTGGTGGGCTACTTCATGACCTCGGGAAACCATTTACCGATTTTGAAGTATGGAACGAAGACGGGAAAATTCACTGGCCTCCAGGCCATGAACCAATCCATGTCTGGGCAAAAGAGAACAATGTAAAAAGATACTATCTTGTATGGAAACCAGGCCGTCACCGCCAGCATACCTCCAGCACGAGCAATATGTTGTTGATGATCATGCCAAAAGAAATGCATGTTTACCTTCTTAACGGCGGGAATGATATTTTCAATGAATTGACCCGGGCACTGAATGCCAGTGCGCAGCTCAATGCAGAAAAAATCAGTGGTCAGGACGTCAAAAACAAGATCCTCACTACCATTAAGGCCGCCGACTCAGCATCCGTTAACTATGATATGCGGCAATACGCCGGTGATGCGATTCGTGCAAGCCAGTCAGGTGTACCTGCGGTTCAGCGTGTAGTTGATGCCATGCGCCATAGATTGAAAAAAGGAGATTGGATTCCCAACAAGCCAGGAAGCCCTGTATGGGTGACTACCTATGGCGTATTCATCGTCTGGGGTGTTGCGGTCAAGGATATTATTGAGACCGTTAGGAACTCCGGCGCTGTTATTCCACAAACCCAGAATAGTCTGGCTGACCTGATGCTAAGTTATCATCTCTGTCGACCAAACGTTCACCAGGACGATGACACTGCATACTGGCGTATTGCCCCTCATATCTTGAATGATAAAAGTTCAAGAGAAAGCAAAGACCCTAAAGTTGCGTTGAGCTGCATCCTTCTGATATCTCCAGAAGTACTATTTGTCGATACTGTTGACCCTCTACCATGCAGCAGCCGCATCCGTATTGAAGGTAAATGGGTGGAATACCTGACCGGGAGGCCAAACCAGCCAAAACTCGTCGAAAGCGAACCCTACATTGGTCAGAAGCCGGTTCCGTCAACCGGAATACCGAATGAGGTCGACCGCTCAGTTTTACAGGGCGGAACAATCATTGCTGATGAACAGGAATCTCCACTGGAGAGTATTTTTGGAAACCGACAGGTTACGCCGGAAAACGCCCACGAACTGCTGCATAAGCTCAATCTGCTTTCTGATGAGGACTACAATCGTGTAAAGGAAAGAAATACCAGTACCAAAAATCAAAAAGATTGTCTGGATGACACTAATTCACCAACAACTGAGCTGGCGGGCAGCGGGGAATCAAAAGGGCTCAAAGATAATCAACCAAAGCCAGTGTCGGAGAATAATGAACCCAAGCGCCGTCTTTCCCTCAAAGAAACCCTGGCATCGGCACAAACAGAGATTGAGTTCTCTGTACCCAGTTCACTTATAAAAGAACCAAACCATAAAACTCTGAACGAAACCCTTGAGTTTCATTCAATCATCAACTCGTATAATAGCAACGAACCAACTTCAAGCGATGCATTGGATCAGACCCAGCCCTCACCTACCCGTCAGGCATTAAAGGAAATTCAGCTGCACCAGGATGCTGTCGATACCGGCATTCAGTCTGGTGAGGTAATTGATGATTATTCAATTTACGAAGATTATGATTCCATGTGGCAGGATGACGTGAAAGCTGATAACGATTTTGGTTACTCGGCTCATGCGGATACTTCGGCCAACATACCGGCTAACGTAAAATTTTACGATAAATTTAGTCAGCTATACGTATCTGGTCTTGAAGCGGCCAAAGAATTTCTCGTTAAATATGTTACCGACCACTCAGACGATCTTTTCATTGAATCAGGCCACTTAATCATTGCTATTGATAAAGATTTTGATGAGCGTAATTATGCTCTGCTTCAGGACTCCAACTGGTTATGGCAAAGGTTTATGGAAGCCCCAGCCCAGTATTATTTCCATCGTACTCAGAAGTGCTTATATCTCAGAAAAGAACTTAATAATGATATCGACTTGCTGATGGATGGGAAGTTTAACGATCTGCTTTACTCTGCTTTAACTGATGTTTCTGATAAAGATTACAACATTACAGATTTATGCAATGAAATGATTTCAAAAGGTATGCTGAAGCGAACCTATTCTGGAGAGCCTGTCATTGCCGTAAGCGTTGCCTTAAAGCGACGTATTGCGGATGAACTCGGCATTGATATTACTCAATTGCAGAAGATTATGCTGATGCACTTTGATTTCTATTCAAAGACCGGTGTTGACTACATTCTTCCTAATAGTGAACGAATGCATAATCAAATGGTGGATAAAGATGAGTGAGTGGAAATATAACTTACGTTGGCGCACAAATTTTGAAGGCCTTGAGACTCTTGGTTGGACAGCAGGTATAGCCGCAACTATCGGGGTTAATACACTGTTTAACATGCCATCTCTACCCTGTTACCTCTCAGTTGCAGTCCAGGCTGCTTATGGTATTCGTAGTCTCCCGGCAGCATGGGATATTTATACGCACAAACGCCGCCTGAAGCGAAAACCAAAACCACTCGTAATGGACATGAAATCATTTATCGAACAGATGATTCGTGAGCCTGACAGCTATCTTATTTGCAGAGGCTTTGAGTGGGGCCAGAATGAGGGTCAACTGGCATCTGAGTTGATAAAGCGTGACATAAAGAAATTTGTAGCCAAACCATCCAAAAATTTTATGGGCCTCGGCTGGATTCATGCGCTAGGTAAAAAAAACGAATGGATCGGAATTTCTGAAGAACTTTTATCGTTGCATACGCTTATAACTGGCACAACCGGCTCAGGCAAAACAACATATTTTAAACTACTTATTCTTCAAGCCGCACTAAAAAAACAACCACTAATCCTCATTGACCCCAAAAATGATGAAGAACTGGCTGAATGGATGAAGTTCTGTCTGGAATTGGTGGATCGCTCAACGAAATATAATTACGTTTCATTGGCGCATCCTGAAAAATCAGCTCGAATATCTCCAATTACTAACTACACTCAGGCTGGCGAGGTAGCTAACAGAATTACATCGGTTATTCAACGTGCTGATAGTACGAGCAATCCGTTTGTTTCATTTGGTATTATGTCATTAACTACGGTTGTTGAGCTGATGAAAATCTGTGAAATCAAACCGACTTTACGCAATATTAAATCACAACTGAGTGCTGACATCTCTTCATTAGCATCTCTATTGATTATGGCCATCACTAAATTCGGCCACAAGACTTTAGGAGAGTCCGATTTCGACATTATTTTACAGGCGAAAATTGACCGTTACTCGTCTAAAATTAAAGGCCCAAAAGAAATAGCAGAAATATGTGCAGACATTTACCGAAATGACATTAAAGGTAATAAAGGGAAAGGCGATACTTCAATTGAAGCCGGTATTGATATGTTCGGTCATCAGCGCGAACACTTCCAGAAAATGATTCTGAACGTGATGCCAATTCTTAGTCAACTAACTCAAGGGTTTATGTCAGAGTTGTTATCCCCTGACAGTGCTGATGAAGATGAACTGAATGATACTCGTCCAATTTCGAATATTCAGGATATCATCACTACCGGGGGAATGTTGTATTTGGGGTTAAATTCCCTTGCAGATGCTGAGACTGGATCTGCGGTCGGTTCTATTTTCCTGTCTGATATAACATCTGTTAGCTCGACTGTGTACAATTTTTTAAAACCTGGTGGTCAGGACTTGGCTTCTGTAATGGTGTTAATCGATGAAGCAGCTGAAGTTATTAATGACCAAGTTATTAAAATGTTGAATAAAACCCGTGGTGCTGGGTTCCGCTTATTTATTTCGTCGCAATCGACTTCCGACTTCGAAGCCCGTCTCGGTTCAGAAGCCAAAATGAAGCAGGTTATAACCAATACGAACCACTTTACGGCGCTACGCACACCAGATCCTGATGCCCAGGAAGCAGTCATGAAACGAGTACCACCGACAAAGTTCAAATATATTATGCGTGGTCATGGCTCCAGCGCAGGTGCAGATCCTGAACAAATCACCGGCAGTGTCGGGGAACGATTGATGGAGGAAGAAGGCGAGTTATTTCAATCTCAACTGCTAGGTTGGTTACCCAACCTCGAATGCATGGCCATAAATCAGGCTAATAAAATAGTAAAAGGTAAAGTCCCCGTCATATTAATGCCGAGGAATGAGTCCGAGTTAAGCGATGTCCGAACTATCGCTAAAAAGTACCTTTCAATCTACGAACGTCAACAAAAGGTTCGTGGTGAAAAATCACGTATCAGCGCCGAGGGGTAAATATGATTAAAACCAAAACTCTATTAAAGCGTAAAGATGATCAAGCCTCATATGACGGTTTGACCATGATCTGGCCATGTGTTGATGGCATCACTGGGCAAATGTTAGCTCTACTGAAAACCCTTACTCCTGATGAACGCGTTGGTGCAGCAGTGAGCTCCGCTATCAAAGCTTATCATCAGGACAACGAGCAGGAGCTGAATGACTGGGAGCGGCTTGCGATCTATATCATTGAGCTTGGCTTGTTCGTTTGCCGGGAACTTCAACACACGTTGAATTTCTGTGAAATTACTTCACGGATAAATCTCCCGAGAAAGCTAACCAACGAACTGATTATCCAGGCTGGGAGGAAGGCGAAGATTGGGGATATCGAATGTCTGATAAGTTGAATGAGGAAAAGTGGCCTAAGACGATAAAGACACTGATCATCTGGAGTTCGACGATTCTCCTTTTTATCTCTGTCTTCTTTCCGGTTGAGTATTTTAAGTCTAATGCTCTGAAAGAAATCGCATGGGGTCATAAAATGATAGGCGAAAAAGATTTCGTCATGGTATTGCAAAAGGCTCGCGACAATTATACTGAAGCATTTGTAAATACGGGGATTGATAAGGCGTTAAAGGATTTTTACCAGCTTCCTCCCAGCGACATGGCCAACCACGGCGGGCCACTGAAATACTTTGTTGGGCTTTTCCAGAACATTGCCGAGAACCTGAATTATTGGCTCTACATGATTATGTATCGTTTAACACTTGATATGTATTGGTTACCGTACATGGCCGTGGTCATCATCCCGTCTCTGTTTGCAGGGGTAATGCGGTGGATGGCAAAAAGATATAACTTTGGATATGCCAGTCCGTTTCTTAACCGTCGTAGCATGGTATTGATTGGCTGGGGTGTATATAGCGTTCTCCTGTCGCTTTTTATACCGTTACCTGTGCCTCCAATGATCGGGGCACTCATAATGATAGTAATGATTCCTATTGGTTCATCTCTACTTATTTCAAACCTACCAAAACGTATTTAACCTTAAGAAAAGCACCTCAATTTGCGGTGCTTTTCTTTTTCCTCAATATTTCATGTTTGTTAAATTAGCTGTGCGAGGTGATGCATGACTAATTCGAAACCATTTATTCTTTCTGCCCTGCTCTGCCTGACGTTTACCGTAGGGATGATTAGCTATTTGCTAATTTCTGATGTCCCAGAAAAAATCCGTATCCTCAATCAGAAGATCACGGCATCAACTTACCCTCAGTCACGGGATGTCCTGAACAAAGACATGGCTGAAATCATACTGCCCTATCTTAAAAAGCAAAAAGCTGCTGAGGCGTCTCAGGTCAAAGTCCAAAAGCCAAACGAAATCTATACGCCGGAACAATTGCAGCAATCAAGAGGCTACAAATGAAAAAGAACATTTTGAACTCTCTTATATTTGGAATTCCGCTCATGGTTATGGTAAGCACGGCTGCATTTTTTACTTACCAAATCGATAGACAGTCCCAACTTCTTAATGACCTAGCGATCGTTGCTGAGACTCACAAGCCCGTAGTAAACAACAAAAGCGAACTACTGGACGCATTTGCAAAATACATTAATGCAGCGGGCCTAAAACCTGAATCGCAGAAACAATCCAATGTCGGTTACCGGACTGGAAACAAACCCGATACCGCCTATGCGCCTTCTACGGACAACGAACGTATTTATGGGAACCCGGATGCTCAGTTCTATATCATTGAGTATTCCGATTTTGAATGTCAGTACTGCAAACAACATTTCCCAATCGTTATGGATCTCGTGGATTCATCACAAGGGAATATTGCGATGGTTTTCAAACATGTTCCTGTTCACGGGCAGGCTTCCCGTACTGAAGCTTTAGCAGCGGAGTGTGCTGTTGAGCAGGGAGGAAATCCATCTTTCTTCCAGTTATCTAAAGCGTTATTCCGCTACAGCCAATCTGACGGGCACGGTCTTAGCGCACCGCTAGACCAAATCGCCCGCGAAACTGGTTTAGACCCGAACCGCTTACTTGAATGTATCAATGCGGCCAGGCCGTCCAGCAAGATAGCCGACGACGTTCGTGAAGCAGGTCAGCTTGGTATCCAAAAGACCCCTACAAACATTGTTGTCTACGGTGATAAGTCAGCCATTGTTCAGGGCGCAGTAGATGGAGCAGGCCTTATGCAAATGATGGCTCAGCTTGCAGGCTCTGGTCAGAAATAGGCGCATTTTGTCGTCAATAAATCTGAAAAAATTCATATGAGAGGTCATCATGGAACCTGTTTATATTTCTCACTCGATTGACGAACCACCAAAGTTATTTTTTTGGTCGATTGATGAAGCCATGCCATTTTTCGTTGCTCTCGCGGTTGGGATTATCACTGGACGATTATTACCGATGATAATTCTGGGTGTTGTAGTTTCACGTGTTTATGGCGGTTTTCTGGCGCGAGCTTCTGAGAAATATTTTATGCACCTCTGTTACTGGAAATTCGGAGTCACATTCGGTGGTGGCACTTTTGTACCTGAATCCTTCGACCGGGAGTTTATTGTATGAATATCCATAATTTCAAAAAAGGGTTAGTTGGACTTCAGTTAGAAAACAAAAGTTTCAAGTTAATCTCTGCCTCAATGATTCTGGCAAACCTTGTACTTGGTTATGCTCTGTTAGCCAAAACACAACCCATCACTATTATTCCGCCAAACCTTACAGAAACAGCCTGGCTGGATGAAAAAGCCGCCAGCAGCTCTTATATGAAGGCATGGGCGTTATATATAGCCGACAGTTTTGGAAATGCTAACCCAGCCACTTTAGATCTACTCAAGAATTCTATCGGCCCGTTTCTTGACGCTTCAATTTACACAAAAGTTATGAAAGCAATGGACGACCAGATTGACCAAATTAAGCGCGACCGAATCTCGCTTTCTTTTAATCCGGTCGGGGTTATCACCGACCCGTTAGCAGTTGGTACTTTTTATGTCACCGGTAACCAAACTCTCGAAGGTATCACCGGCAAACCATCGACCACGCCAGTCTATTACGAGATTACTGTTAACGTAAAAGGCTACCGGCCCATTATTACGTTCATTGAGATAAAGAGTGGCAAACCGTTGCTGCCAAGTGAAGAAGATAAACACAAAGGTCAAAGGCAGAAATCTTCGGCAGCTCGAACTTCCTGACAGAATTTCGTTAGTTGATTTAACCGAGATATAAATCTTTAAGCGAGAGATTAATAAATCAGCAATCAGTAAACAAAACGGATGTGCCGAAATGAATTTTCTGATTGGTAATAGCCAATTTAAAAATGAACGTAGTGTTGCCACTTATCGGGGGGCTAAATGTTGAATAGTAAACGCATAATTATCCTGTTGCTTACCGCGTCGTCCACATTAGCGACCCATAGCGTAACGGCGGGCGAAATGTCTGTTGATCAAGGCATGGTATTTGAGCAGCCTGATGCGCAGTCGCAACCCAAAGTCACTGCAAAACTCGCCTCTCGACCAGCATCCTCAACTCAGGCAATGCTCAGCACAGAAACACGCCCATATCCTGACAACTATACACCACCAGCAAGTAACTCTATCAATGGCGGGAGTGAACCAGCTATTGATGGCCGTAATATTCAACCAGTACCTGCTGCAATTGCCAGTCCCGTTCCACTCACAAAAGAAGTCATTCCTTCTCGGCTGGAATATATCGTTGCGCCTGGCGTGAACACCCTCGTACCGATTTCGATTAACCAGATCAACCGGCTTGTTACACCGTTTGAACACCCTGTAGTGCAGAAAGTTAAACAGGAGGGTGTAACTGTAAATGTAAAAGATAACGCTCTCTACGTTTCCACCTCAGACAGTAACCCGGCAAGTCTCTATATCAGTGAGAAAGGTGACGAAAGTGTAGCGATCTCCGTGTCGTTAGTACCTCAGAAAATTGCACCGGTGCAAGCCACTCTCATGCTTTCACGAAAGCTGAACAACACGAGTACTTCTGGTGTTATGCCTGCGGCATATAACAACTATGGTGGAAGCGAAGTCAAAGCCAGGCGATGGGAACAGAAAGATAATTACATCGAGACGATTCGCAACATAATGCGAACCATCGCGCTTGGGGACATTCCACCCGGATACTCTCTGGGAAATCTCTCTTCAGGAGTTGGTATCCCGAACTGTAATTTCCGCACGGGTACTGACCAGGATCAGATTCGCTACTCCTTTGCAAATGGCCAGTATCTTCAGGGTAGTCAATTCAGTGTCATCATCGGCGTTGCACAAAACACTGGTTCATCAACAGTAATGGTTGATGAATCACTCTGCACCCATCCTCAGCTTGCAGCAAGAGCACTATGGAGTCGCAACACTCTCCAGCCTGGCCAGCGAACTGAAGCTTACTTCGTTATCCGCAACATCCAGCCAAACGAACAAGCTAACGATTCCATGCGCCCTAAACTCGCGGAGTAAAATCATGCTTATCCCCTTAAAAGAGAAATGGGCCTCAATTTCAGCAAAGCATAAAAAATGGGTTTTATGGGCTGGCGTATTTACTTTCGCCGTTCTTTTTTTGCTCTTGGTTATACCCGACTCAGCTGGCCCCCGAAATCGAGCGCCACAAGAAAAAGTGATTGCCAGCGTCCTTACCGATGGTGATACCAATGGAGTTAGCCAGAATGCTATTGCGGCGCGAATTCGCGCACTCGACAAGACCATTAAAGAGCAAGGTCAACTGATTAAAACGTTAACCGAGAAATATGGTGCTGATCAGACAGCTCAGCGTCTTAGCAATCTGGAGAACAACCAGAAAAAATCAGGCGCTGAGGTTGCAGCTATTAAGAAACGCGTTGATACCGTCTCTAACCCTGTGCCTTACTCACAACAGTCTCGCGGAGCGACACCACTGGCTGGAAACGGCCAACGTAACGTCCCTACTCTGTATAAACCTGAAGAGATATCTGCCCCTTCAGTTGCGCCAAGAAACTCAGGAAGTTTCAATAACGGGAAAACATTACAGCGCGTATACGAAGATGCGGCCCCCCCTGTCGTACCGGAACCCGCAGCAAACCAGCGTCAGCAGAAAGGGAAGGATGGCAAAGCAGTACCAAGCCAGGCAACTCCTGAAATCATCACTGTACAGGAAGATATTGAAGCCGCACCCGTTGCTGACGAAGATGATAACCCCGAGAACCAGACCTACCTTCCTGCAACGTCGATCATAAGTACTGTTTTGATTGCGGGGATGGATGCACCAACATCTCGTGATGCACGAAAAGACCCTTATCCGGCGCTGGCCAGGGTGAAAAAGGATGCAATTCTCCCAAACCGTTTCCGTGCAGATATACGTGAATGCGGAATGCTTGCAGCTGGGTTCGGTGATTTGTCCTCCGAAAGAGCTTATTTCAGATCGGAAGTCATAACGTGCATTCGGGATGACGGTGCAGTTTTTGAAGCCCCACTCGTAGCCTACGCTGTTGGTGAAGATGGTAAATCAGGTGTTCGTGGTCGACTGGTTACCAAACAAGGGCAATACCTGGCACGAGCCCTGACCGCTGGCTTCCTACAGGCTGCATCTCAGCTCTTTAACGTACAGAGTATTCCGACAATCAGTATTAAACGCGATGGAGATAGTAGTGACGCTACTCCTTACCAGCAGGTTATGAGCTCTGACGCACTCCAGGGCGCAGCAGTTTCTGGCGTAGGTGGCGCATTGAATCGTCTTGCCGATTTCTATATGCAAATGGCCGGTGACCTTTTCCCTGTAATTGAAATTGATCCAGGCCGTAGTGTTGATTTTATTGTGCAAAAAGGGGTCATGCTGAAATTCACACGTGTTACTTCAAAAACTCAAACCGTTGGGGGCAAGAAATGATGACGAAGAAAATTGTATCGGCATTGTTTTTAGTTAGTGCCGGTTTTGCGATGTCGGGTTGCTCACTACTGGGCCAGAACGATGAATATGGATGCAAGGGAATGCCCAATTCGGTCACATGTATGAATGTCCGAGATGTGTATGCCCTGACCGATGGAGATGATTACCAGGAGCAGATTGACACCGCATCTGAAAACCAACTTTCGGGAAAGCCTGTGGAGGTTAAGCGGCTGCGCACTACAGCCGGGAACGGTGGACGGAATACTGCCGATGGTGGTCGATACGTCCCTGTGCCTGCTACTGCTGCTGATCCTCAACCCATCCGAACGCAATCTATCGTCATGCGGGTGCTGGTTGACCCCTATGAGACCGCAGATGGAGACCTTAACGTCCCTGGCTACGTCTATACCGAGATTGAGCCGCGTCGTTGGGAAGTCGGTGCAAGAAATAGTGCCACATCAACTGCTGTTATCAGACCAATGTCTGCACCGGTTGCCGCTGCTCCAGCACAATCCCAGGGTGAGACATCACAACCTCCTCAGAAAGGGAGTTACATTAAATAATTGTCCAGTAGTACCGGTATACCGGTACTACTTTTTTCATGTGCTGTATTCCTTGGTCGTCTTTTTAATACCCATCACTGAAAAGGTAAGCACATGAAACAAAAGTCATTATATATTGCTATTGTTCTGGCACTTCATTGTGCTGTAGCCGTGGCAGATAACTCAATCGATAGCACCCAAATTGACGAAGTTACTGTAAATGGTGATGGCAATAACATTTCAGGGCTAACACCCTGTGCAACCCCATCAAACTGTAAATCACCACTCGGCAACTCAAGTGTTTCAGGGAATAACAACACAATTACTTCGTTAACAAACTATATTATTACCGGAAGCAATAATGACTTATCATTTAGTTACGACCCAAGCCAATTCTGGAATGACTACGCCAATAGTTTCAATGTTTACGGGAATAATAATACTGGCACTGGTCTTTTTGATTTGAATCTGGTTGGGAGTGACAATAAAGTTCTAGGACAAAACCTTGCCGTTATGGGTTATAGCAATAACGTTTCAGGAAGTGCATTGCAAGTAATAGGCTCTTATAACGAACTGGATATGGTAGGTATGGGAGCAATTCTTGGTTCCAGAAACACTGCTACTAATTACGCTGGTTCTATAATGGGTACATTCAATACGGTGAGTGGTGGTTCCTACGCTTTGACTATCGGTTCCTTAAACAATATTACAGCTGCACCGATTAATGACCCCTCTGCTGTTTTTAAATTTGGCAACATCACAATCGGCACAATTAATACCATTGATTCCGACGAATCGATCGTGCTTGGCAACTACAATACTGTATCCGATGATAACGCAATTGTTATTGGTAATTATGCTTCTGCTTCAAATGGAGGTATTTCCATTGGGAACGGTTCATTCTCCAATAGTGCTGATACCGTATCGTTTGGTTCAGCTACGGTACAAAGAACACTGACTAATGTTGCTGATGGTTCCAGCCGGTATGATGCGGTGAACTATGGTCAGCTCATGAATTCCGTTAGTTCACTTCAGGCGTACACTGATAGTGCCATCAGTTCGTACCTTTCATCCATTGGCTCTGGCTCTAACACAACGCCACCTACTACAGGCGGAAATAACAATAACGGTACGGACGGCAGCGGGACAGGAAGTGGTACAGGGTCTGGTAGCAGTAACGACAATAGCCAGACTGCCACGGATACTAATACTTATACCGACGAGCGTGAAGTGTCGATCAACGCTCGTACCGACAGTCTAATTGCAACTGAAAGCGCATCCCGAGTTGCTGGCGATGCTCAAACTCTTGTAAGTGCAAACAGTCATACGGATGCCCGTGAATCTGTCATCAACTCAAGGACTGATTTCCTTGTCGATACTGAGCGCCAGTCACGGATTGATGGTGACCGACAGACCTTGGCTTCAGCTAATAGCTACACAAACCAGAAGTTCTCTGACCTTAAAAAGACGGTTGACCGTAATGATAAAAGAGCAAAAGCAGGCTCAGCAAGCGCAATTGCTATCGCTTCAATTCCCTTCCTCAATAACGTGTCGGGTTTTGGCATGGCGATGGGCGCGTACCGAGACCAGGGGGCAATTTCGGGAGGAGCGAATTACGCTATCAATGAAAAAGTAAACGTCCGCTTTAGCATGTCGGCTGATACAGCCGGTGGTGTTGGAGCTGGTGCAGGATTTGCGGTTGGCTTCCAGTAATAATAAAGCATAAATAAAAAGCCACTTTTTTGTGGCTTTTTATTTGGACTAATTGAGTAATTAAAACCGATATTAACATTTCATCACTTCCTTTTTTTGGGGACAGTTTGCAGCCCTTTTCCCTGCGGCAAAATAAATCAATATGTGAAAATGAAACCTCTCTCATTTGGAGCGGTTACTATGAACTTTATCAAACATGTCGCGACTGCGGCACTTTTGGTGGCACTTTCTGCATCAGCTTCTGTATTCGCCGATACAGTAAAAACAAACACCGGGAATATCGATACGATTTTCAATGAAAAAGCGTTCAAGAACATTCCTCAGAATTCGCAGGAAGTAAAACGTTTTGTCGTCCCTACTAACGGCATCATCGCACTAGAGATTGATGGGAAAGTTAATTTGCTGTCTTCTAATGGCCGCTTCGTTATACAGGGAACGCTCTATGACACATGGGCTAAAAAGCCTCTGACCACCATGAGCGAAATAACCAAGAACGCCAGCATCATTCCGATGAAAGAGCTGAACCTAAATATCGCGGACTTGCGCCCAGCCGTATGGGGCGATGGGCCTAAAAAGGTCATGATATTTACCGCACCTGGTTGTGAAGCCTGTGCAGCCCCACTTTCAGCACTTGCTGACCTCGACCCGAAAGAATTCACCGTTAGCGTTCTGTCGCTCGGAGCTCTGGGCCCGGCAAGCCAGCAGCGAAATATTGAATTGTATTGTGCATCCGACCGCTACCGCGCAGACCGCGCAATTATCAGCGGAAATTCCACTCAGAAATTCGACCAGGTAAAGAACTGCGATATGCAGGCTCTGGCTCGACGTGAAGTTACGGCTCAGATACTAGGTGTCAGCATGATCCCTTTCATTGTGCGTGATGACGGCTCCTACGTACTCGGCTCACCAAAACAAGGCCTCAAAAACTTTATCGAGAACAAGTAACACTTTCTTGGGAATCCTGGAGGCATTATGAGTGAATCTTTAATTTTTCAGCGACTCAAAAACCTGAAGCGTTTTTCTGACTTGTGTCCTGTACGTGCATATGACGAATCCAATCATTTGTTTATGTGCGACAACAAATATGTTGGTTTCGGATTTGTTTGTCGTCCCTTAAGCGGGACAACCGGCAAGGAGATGACTAACCTTCAAACGTTGCTGTCTTCCAACTTCCCCGCCAAAACTATCGTTCAGTTTGACCTGGTTGCAAGCCCAAACATCGTACAGAAAATTAACCGGATGGACGTATTGCGTATGGATTGCCGGGACGCAATCCTGCGTAACGCAATTTATAACCGCTCTAAATTCCTTTTGAAAAGCACCGAAACGCCGATGAAGCGAACCGGGACTCGCGTCCGAAATTGTGTGCTTCTCATTACAGTAAAAATTCCGATCAAATATAACTATGAAATGCGTGAAGAAGAATTCAATCACGTTAACGAGCTGCGGAATGTGTTCGAAACGACGCTGAGCATCACTGGTTTGTGTCCCGGTGCATTGACGCGTGAAAGTTACATCGATGTTCTGAGCTCCATTTGCAACCAGGGTGAAAGCGCCTCCTGGAGAGACCGGACGCCGGTACAGCCACAAGAAGACAAGTACATTTCAGAACAGTTAGTCGACCACGATCGCATGTTTTTCATTAAGAAAGACTATTGCGGTTTTGGTGATCCGACAGATTCCGAGCTTCGTGGAGAAGCACCTACACCGACAACGTTTGTGAAAACATTGAGTGCGCGAAAATTCCCGAAAAGATTCTTTCCCGGGCAAGCGCAATACTTTCTCGGCGATATGATGAGTGGTGTTACTGGAATTAAATCATCCTGCATCATCTCAATGAGCCTGATTTTCTTTGATCAGCAAAGTGAAAAAACTAAATTCACCTCGAAACGTAACTGGGTTGTTCAGCAAACCAGTGGCCCATTAATTAAGTGGGTTCCATCACTCATAAACTTGCGTGAGGGCTTCGATCTTCTTAGCGAAAAAGTTGATAACAACGACCCAATTTGCAAAGCCAAATTTACGGTATCAATCTTCTCTAACTCAAAAGATGGCGTGTTACGCGCTGCTCAGGAAGCTGCAAGTTATCTGAACACCTATCAGTTTAAGATGATCCCAGATACCTACTATGTTGCGCCAATTTTCCTGTCAGCTCTGCCAATGTTTAACGAAGCATCAGCAGAAAAGTCCATTGGCCGATATCGAACAATGGCACTCAGTGAAGCGATGGTACTTTCACCTCTCTATGCAGATTGGCAAGGTACAGACAAACCCGCCTTAATGCTGACATCGCGCTCTGGCCAGATCCAATCACTGGACTTGTTTGATTCTGATACTAACTATAACGCCTGTATCGCAGCTGAGTCGGGGTCGGGTAAGTCATTCCTGACAAACTACATTATCACCGCCTACAGAAGCCTCGGGGCTAAAGTCTGGTGTATTGATGTAGGTGACTCGTACAAAAATATCTGTGAGACCTACCAGGGCGATTATCTCGACTTCAATCCCAAAACCAGGCCATGTCTTAACTTCTTCGAACTGATCGAAGACTATTTCGGTGAGTCTGAAGATGATGACTCCAGTGGCGGTGAAGAAGATCTGATCATCGGATTGTTATCGGTGATGGCAGCTCCTAAAGAAGGTCTGAATTCATTCGAAGAGTCTCGACTTAAACAACATGTAGCTGATCTTGTCCGTGTACACAAGAAGCTGACCACCGTTGATATGGTTGCTGATTCACTGCTGAAAGATGAAGATAAAGACATTAAACGTATTGGCCATCAGCTCTATCCGTTCACGAGTGCGGGCCAGTACGGGAAGTACTTTGTTGGTAAGAACAATATCGACTTCAAAAATCCGTTCACTGTACTTGAACTTTCCCGACTGGAAAGTTCAGAACACCTTAAACAGGTTGTCCTCCTTCAGCTGATTTATCAAATCCAGCAGGACATGTTCATGGGCGACCGTAGCCAGATGAAGCTGGTCATTATCGATGAGGCCTGGGCATTGTTATCAGGAAATATCGGGGCGTTCATCGAGAAAGGTTATCGCCGGTTCCGTAAATATAACGGAGCTGCAATTACCATCACCCAGTCTATCAACGATATTTACAAAGATAGTATCGGGAAATCGATCGCAGATAACTCAGCCTTTATGCTCTTGCTGGGGCAAAGTGAATCCGCAGTGAACGAAGCTGAAGCAAATAAACGTCTGGCGCTGGACGAGGCTGGTTACCGGTTCCTTAAAACCGTTCGTTCCACGAAAGGTGTCTACTCAGAAATCTTTGTCATTTCTAAAGCGGGCCAGGGTATTTGCAGACTTGTGGTTGACCCATTCAGCTTACTTCTCTATTCGACTGACCCGAAAGACGTTGCCGCGATCAAAGACAGAAAGTCCCGGGGGATCAATACCGAAGAGGCTATCAACGAAATTCTGGTTGAGCGGGGGTTAGCCGCATGATTAAAACCGCTGCAATTGCGCTGCTTTTTGGTTTCATCGGAGCCGCCCTTTTTGGGCGGTTATTCCCACCAGCCTCGCCCTATGACTATGTTGCAGTCATCAACTTTATGGACGATAAAGGTCAACCGTTAGGTGAAGCCCAGTCAAGGCTGGTATTAGCCCGCGCTGAGAAACTGTCAGAGGCGGGGTATCTTGTGCTCAATGCCTCAGCCCTTTATAGCTACCCTACGGGGCTCAAGATCCCCCAGACCATCAACACTCAGCAATAGCGGTGGGCGAATGAATACACCCAAATCAGTATGGAGCTTAATATTTCGTAAAAAGCGAAGCTGGAGGCAACATATTGTTTTCAGCATCGTTGTTATTTTCTTAACCGCACCGCTGACGCTATACGTGCTTAACCGGTATGAGATTGGTATCGATCCACAAAATAACCAATGTCTTCCTCCGTACCGAATATATCTCGTCGATAAAATGGACAAATCAATCGTCAAAGGGAAAATTTACGCCTTTCATTCTGAGCTAATGCAACCATATGGCAAAGGGCTGAAAATTGTTGATGGCATTGCGGGAGACACAGTCTCCGTTGATCCCGAAGAGACTGCAATTAACGGCTCTATGGTCGGTGAGGGACTGGCATTAGCAGCAGAATCTGGCCATACCGAACAGGAGCTAACGCGTAGTGGTGTCGTACCGAATGGTCGCCTGTGGATGATGGGGCGCACCAGATACAGTTTTGATTCCAGGTACTGGGGATCATTAGACGAGTCACAAATTATAGGCCGAGCGTATCCATTATGGTAAAAAAAACACCTTTTCGACTTTCGATATTGGCATTTGTAACCGCTGTTGTTTTCACTCCAGTCTGGGCCGAAAACACTGGTATCTATTTAAGTGATCTGCCGTCAAGACCGGTATCCAACTTAGATAATATTCCGACAAGACCGGCTAATAACTACTCAGTCACTGACATTCAAAAAGCTAAGCGTCAATTATCTGCAACTGAAATGAAAGATATTGACAGTCTCATAAAAGCGGCTCGTGATAATCAAAATGCCACTGCCGACCGCGCTACTGACACGGTTAAAGATAATCGAAAAATGATGGGTGAAATGCCCGAGTATAAAAATACAGATGAACTAGTCGATGATGCGGTAAGAGGAGCGTTAGCAAAGTCTGATATGACTAACGAGAAACAAAATAAGCCAGCCGGTGATTTTATTTATATTCTCGTCTCCGCGTCTCTCAGCGATGCTGAAATCACCGACATTCTCAAGTTATACGATGGACGCACGGATATCGCTCTGGTTGTCCAGGGGGCAAAAGATAAAAAGAACCTGCTTGATGAACTTACCCACTGGCAGAAACTTTCCTTCGACTCCAAGTCTTCTCTGGCCGTAAACCTCGATCCAACTGTATTCAAAAACTACAACGTTAGTTCTGTACCGACCATTATCCATGAAAAAGATGGTGAGCTGGTGGCCAGGGTGACAGGCATCTATGACATCGCGTACCTGAAAGACAAGACCGGCGACCTTGGTGTGGCCGGGCCCGCTGTTGGGGTCGTAGAGAAGAACCTTATTGATGAACTACAGGAGAGTGTCGCTAAACTCGATTTTGATGGCATGAAGAAAAAGGCCATTGATAACTACTGGCCCCGCCAGGTTTTCCAGGAATTCCCGGAAGCGACAAAGCGAGCTACCAGAACCATCGATCCGACGGTCATTATCCCTCAAAACATTACTTCACCTAACGGCGATATCGTTGCAAAACGGGGGCGATTTAACCCGCTAACTGTGATGCCATTTACCATCAAGCTAATCTTTTTCGATGCACGTGAAGAATGGCAACGCCAGTTCGCCAGGTATCAGTTTGAACATACACCAGCCTCCCTCACGCCAATACTGGTCACGACAAACGTGTATGGTGATGGCTGGCAGACCTTCCGTGACACCAAGAAAGAATACGGTGACTTCGCAAGGCTATACATGATTCAGCCAGGCATGGCCGAACATTATGGTTTGATAAACGTGCCCAGCGTTGTGACAGCCGACAGTAAGCGATTCATTAATGATGAATATTCACGCAAAGATTTTGAGGAGCTGAAATGAAAAAAATTCTCTCAGTTCTGAAATCACCCAAGACCCTGGTGCTCGCATGTCTGGCTTTTACTATGCCGGTTTTTGCGGCTGACGTTTCATCACCCGTACAGAACAAGGTCTGTCATGATAACCAAGTCTTATCAGCGAAACTCATTACGGATGTTTGCTGGAACTGTATTTTCCCGATAAAGCTTGCCGGTATTAATCTGTCGATGACAGGTACTGCACCTGACAATGCAGCATCAGGGACAGTATGTGCCTGTAAGGATGGATTGAACGTCTATCACCCGGGTGTATTGACCGCGATGTGGGAACCGAGAAAGCTCATCGAGTTAACGAGAACACCCGGGTGCATGTCATCCCTAGGAGGGGTAACACTCGACCTTGGTAATGATTTGCAGTTTGGCCCGCAGACCGATGGAGCAGCCGAGGAACAGCGGGAGCGTTTCTCAATAAGTTTCTACAACGCACATATGTATGCTATGCCGTTATTAAGAATGTTGGATATGTATCTACCCGGTCAATGTAATGCCGACCCATACAGCGATTTTGATATCATTAATTTCACGGAGATTGACCCGACCTGGAATAATACGATGCTGGCATTCTTCCAGAACCCGGAATCAGCAGCTGTGGCTAACGTGATAGCAATGCAGGCTTGCGCCGGTGAAGCAGCGGCACAATTTGCAGGTAAACAGCCAATAGACTCACTTTGGTGGTGTGCCGGTTCCTGGGGTGGGCAGTATCCTTTAACTGGATCGGTACGGAGTATGGATGCCCCCAGAACAACCAGCCTGGTCGGGATCCGTATGCTGGCCGCAGAACATCGTCGTGGACTGGCCTACCGTTCGATGGGAAACGATACTGTTTGTCGCTCCAAGATTTACCCAACGTTGCCAAAGCAACAGTACAAATTGAATATGTTCTACCCTACCCCGGAGACAAAAAACAGTCATGAGGTCGGTGAGTCCCCATACCAATGGCAAGGTGGGCCTTTCCGTTATCCAACCGGTAAAGGCCAGGACAGCACCTACATGATTTTCCAGTGGGTAGATTGTTGCCGCACAATGTAATAAAAAAACCCTGCAATGCAGGGTTTTTAATTTCTGTTTTTCGTTGAATTAAGCCTGCCGTTTAATGGCCTCATTCTGATCATCATTCGCTTCATTACTGGCATCCTGCAACACCTTTGTTTCCTGGTCTACCTGGGTAGGTTCTGTCTCAGTGCTTCCAGCCAATTCTTTTTCAGCGGCCCGGCCATTGGCCTGATTAAGCTCATCAGCAGATGCCTGCGCGTGACGTTTGAGTGATGCTGCCAGATCACGAATGAGATTATGAAGACGAGACTTAAACTCCTCGACCTCATCCTGATTAAAACAGTTATTTAACCAGAGGGTATCGATGATCTGGTGCAATTTATCAAAGTTCTGAATAATGCGGATAACCCGCAGCGCTTGCGGCGTTCTGATGCGAACCTCATGTTCTTTTGGATGGGTATACCCGACTTCATTGAGGCTGCTGCGTTCTTCTTCTTTTACCGCACGGTTCAGAATAGCAATGTTATTTTCCAGTTCTTTCTCAGGCATGTCGATTACTTCGTTAACCGCCTTCAGTGTACGTTCAATCGCACCACTGTATTTAGTGCCAAGCCGTTCAAGGGCTCGGCTGTTATTGGTCAGATTGAAGAGAGCCTGGGAGATAATGTTAAAATTACGGGACTGTACCCGAATACCTTCCTGGGTGTGAAGAGTAAATTTCACGACAGCTTCAGGATTGGAATATTCGACACGAGAGTTAGGGGTTCGGTTATCCTGAGCCCCACTCTTTTTAGCTTGTTTTACGGTTTGTACCGGTGCTTTAGCCATAACAGAACCTCGGAGTTAATTTGTATGCCAATTGATTAGGCCAAAACTCAGGATAGTTGTCATTGAAAAATGGCTGCAATATGACCATGAAAAACCGACTTGAAAAATTAAACCAATATGCTTAAATGAATAAGAACCGAGCTGACGGACATCAGCACAACTTCCTAGTTAATTTCGCGCTCAACCAGCGCCCACCGGATGACCTCCTCCCGGGTTAACTACGCCTTCTACAGGCCCGAGCATCTCTGATGTGTTTAGGTTAAACCTGACATGTCTCTTTGCTTACCCAAACGGGTATTTTGGTTCTCAATCCCAAACAAAAAAAATTGTTAATCCTTTTAACTCCAGCGAATCAACAGATGTGCAGTTTTGTGTACATCCGTTTAGTTTACCTTTTAGGTAGCTAAATTTTCGCATTCTAAATTTATAGGTGATCTATGTCTGACCCAATCTCATTAATGGCAGGTATCGTATTTTTTGGTGCTGTGTATTACCGTGCCGAATATATCAGATTCCTTGGCCCAATCTGGCTGGCAATTTTTATAACGGAACGCGGTTTACTGTTCACTGGTCTCGGTTTTGTTACCGCGACTGTATGTGTAGTTGTTGCTTTACTCGTTATTTATAATTCATTCTTTACCAAGTCTGGGAAAAAATCTAATGAAGCAACTAATGGAAACATGGTTGAAGGTGTTTCTCGGGCTGGGTCAAATAATGACAAAGCCAAATATGCAAACCATCGTTTTGAAGGAAAGCTTGTTTACCACGGTCTCGAAAACTGGAAACACGATCCTAATAACGATAAATCGTATTTAGTCACAATACGTAGTGGTGGGAAAGACCATGAAATTTGGGCTGTTGGGCTCAAAAATGCTGTTGAGACTTGTGGAGCACAAGTTGGTGATATTGTTTCAGTCTGGAAAGAGTCTGAAGTAAGAACCGACAAAGCACAAGTGTTTGACGAAAGCGGTAAGGTTACAGGGTATCGTACTCTCCTTAACGAAAAACGTCGCGGCATTTGGGTTATGCAAGTACTCGCCGAAAGCTAAAATATTCTTAATTCAGGCTATAAGCCTTAACTTTTTAATCTTTTAAATATATGAGGTATATTATGACAATTGTCTATGGTAGTAGCATTGAGCCGGGTGGTATGGAACTGGATGATTACACAATGATTGCAGAGTGTGAAAATTGTGGGAAAGACTGCCGACATCGGATTTATGAAGACTGTGTTGCAGGGGCAATAAACCAGAGATTCTCTTATACGTGTAATCACTGCGGTTATCATTCCTGTAACGCTGAAGTATGTGACGTATGCGATAGCATCGAATGCGAAGAACATGCTGGTCGTTATCAGTCTAATATTTTCTTCGAAATGCATGAGCTCATTGAGCTCATGAAAATAGAGGGAGATATACTGGCAATCAGAGCAAAAATCAATGTAGGCGCTCACGACTTTGGAGATCTTTCAAAGTTAGATGATTGCCTGCATAGGCTCACCTTTCCAGGTTACTATGAACGGCGAAATACTGATCTCTATAAAGAGATATCAGATGCTTCAACCGACATGGCAATCCAAACATGGAAGCGTCTGGAACGCTTGTTATGCTAAACCTCCCTATAAAAACCCAGCGAAAGCTGGGTTTTTTTCTTTTCTGGATTGACCAACCAAACGTCGTATCATAATCTTATATCGCGGGCATCCCGCTTAACTTCTTTTAACACTCTTTATTTCGGCAACGCGCCATCCCTGAATGAATAAGTTCATTCGCACGGCTTCCCTACGCCCATAGAATTCGACACACGGTGCATCATGCATCGTGTTTTCTGCGCCGTCGAAAAAGGTGTTTTTCCTCTTGTTGAGGATACAGTGAGTCCAGCACTCTAACTGGATGCTTCACAAATCTTTCTAATTTTTGTGCCTATAGCACTAAATCATTTTAACTTTTTTAATTTAAAAATTTATGAGGTATAAACTATGCAATCCAGAGCAAAGGGTATTGTTGCGATAGAACCTAAATATGTGCCTGCATCTAACAATGCAGATTCATATATTTATTTCCGTTTGCGCTGTGACATGTCCATTAGCGGCAAGTCTCAGACCGAGTTCTATTCGATAAAAGCATTTGGTAAAGTCGCGGATTTTCTACGCGATAATATTCAAATGAATACCGAACTGTATATCGAAGCATTAGCTCGATCATTCCGTTATACAAAACATGGTATTGACCAAATGAGGACTGAGTTTCATGTTTTCATGGCTCGAATCATTCAGACTGGTCAATCAATAGATACCCGTGCAAATGAAACTGTAAAGCCACCATCTACATCAACCGTCACTTCGCTATCCCCTCAAGTAGCGCAAAAACTTAAGGACGATATGAAGTGGCAGAAAATGTCTGATGAAGAGGTAAGAACTGCTTCTGAAAAATGGAGAACAGTATATGCCGAGCAAAAGCAGCTGCACCCTGGAAAAGAGTCTGTATCACCAGACAACAATAAAAATTCAGTAGAGAAGATACCAGAAGCTTCGCCGAAGCTGGATGCTAAGAATAGAGCCGTGCAGACATCACGTCCGCAAGCCGCAACCTCTAAGCACCCTGTCAACATGCAAGCCTGGACAAATCTGCCAGCCGATAATTCGACAGCAGCCGTTATTGTAGCTCGTATGAAACTTAATGAAAAATTAAGCTCCTCCGGGCAAGTAACTTTAACTAACGCATATTCATCAGTTCGCGGTTGATATGACTGGTTGCTGATTCCTCAGCAACCTTCTTCTTTTTTAATCTTATAATTCATTTAATTTAATGAGGTATATATGTACTCAAATAAATCACGTAGTTCTGGTTCATTCTCAAACAACAATAAAGGGAACACCGATATTGTCGTTAAGATAGACAGCATTGCTCGACATATGTTGTCGCTCGAAAAGATGTTTGCATCCGCAGGTTCCAGTTCACCTCACATCTCATTCGAACGTGAATGCGTTTTTGCAAAACATATTGTCAACAATAATAACTACTTGGCTGACATAGCAGTTAATAATCCAAAGTCCTTCGAAACAGCATTCCTTCAGCTTGCAAGTAGCGGCCTTACTCTTGACCCGGCGCAGAAGCAGGCTTACCTGGTTCCACGCGATGGTCGTGTCATTCTTGACGTGTCCTATATTGGGCTCAGCAGGATGGCCACCGATGAAGGTTTATGCGAAGACATTGTGGCTGAATTAGTTTTTGAAAAGGACTCATTTAAAACCAATGGTCGTCGTTCCAGCCCAGACCACGAATTTGACCCCTTTGCTTATAAAGGGGGACTCGTTCTCACAAACACCGATCAGGGTGCTTTAGGAGATCGAGGCATGTTCAGGGGGGCTTATGTCGACTATTTAATGAAGGATGGACGTCATCTGGTATTTTTCATTGACCTTCAGGATTTAGCTCAATCTCGGGCGAAATCCGAATCTTGGGCAAAAGTGGAGAAACGGCAGTATTCACCGTGGACTCAGTTCCCTTGGAAGATGGTGCTCAAGTCAGCTATTAAGCAGACCATACACTTAATTCCTGGTAACCGTACTCGCCTGAGTTCAATGATTGAATATCTGAACACTGCTGGTGGTGAAGGTTTCCGTACAGCAACAATACCCGTCGCAGCTGCTGAAGCTGAAATGGAGGTTAGACAAGAAGCCAGGACGGCTGGTAATACGGATACTACAATCCGAACTGCAAAGTCTGATGATAAAGTTATTGAAGGTGAGTTTAATAAGCTCCCTGAAGAACCTGATTCAACCGAGCAGCAGGACATCAAGAGCAATACACCAACCGATGTTTACGATACGGCTGAGGGAAATACACCTCCAGCTGACGTAAATGGTTCGGCTGATGATATTCTCCCTCCACCCGGAGAAACCAATGGGCAGTCCAATGAAGAAATGTCTGAGCATCCCGGGGTCAGAAAATGGGCTGAACGCAGAATTAAAAAGTTAGTAAGCCGGGCAGAAAAGACGCTTGGATACGAAACTATTTTAAACGATGCAAAAAGCAGTTTCGATCTGAATGAAAGTGAGCTGGCATTCGCTCGCTTATCTTTAGAAAAATCCCGTCGGTCACTTCTCAAAAATCATTTAACTAACGCAGTAGGTAGCTTCGATTTTACTCAAGTACTTAACTTCATCGAAAAAATGGGTAAGGGTGAGTTTAAAACCGACGCGGCCAAATGGGTCGGTGAAGTCCAAGCCGAATCAATGGAAATACACAAGTTATATCTTGAGGCTGTTAATACATCTGATTTTGTGAGGCTCAATGCCGCTCTCAACAATGTGACATTTCCCCCTCTAAAAGAAATGGTAGAAGGTCTTATTGAAGATCTTCTGGCCGCTTAACTTATCCGGCAGGAAACTGCCGGTTTAACTTTCTAAATTTATCTTAAGGTGATCATTATGTCTGACATTTATGAAGTCGTTGATGTTGTGCAGGGCTCAAAGGAATGGCTCGAATGGCGTAAAACTGGTGTGACAGCAACATGCTCCCCTATTCTGTTAGAGGAGGCTGGTGCAACTAAAACGCCCTACGAACTCTATTTGCAATACGCTGGCCTGATTAAGGCAGAAGACCTTTCTGTCATTAAACAGGTTGATGCTGGTAAAAAGCTTGAAGCACTTGCCAGAAGTTACTGCGAAAAAGAGATTGGACAAATCGCCCTGCCTTTCTGTGTAAGGAACAAAAAGTATCCTTACATGATTGCTTCGCTGGATGGGCAGTTCGACGATGGTTCAATCCTTGAGATAAAGAATCTTTGCGAGAGCAAACATCTTTCTATTCTTCAGCTTGAAACCAAATCGCCAGAATTCCGTTATTACTACTGGCAAGTTCAGCACCAGCTGCTGACAACAGGCGCACCCCAGGCGTATCTTGTGTTTTGGTCGGCCACTGACCAGACCAAGGTCTTTAAAATTATGCCTTCGAAGAAAGCGTTTTATCGAGTCCAGGTTGCCTGCGAATACTTCTGGAATAAGGTTCAGACAAAAACAGCTCTACCGTTTGATAAGGAAAAAGATATTTTGCTTATCTCTGACCCTGAAATCATGTCTCAGACACAAGGCTTTAAGCTTCCAGACGACCTCGAAGCTCGTGTGGTAGACATAGCCAGACAAGTTGGAACATTGCAGCAGATGGAGAAAGAGTTGGCTTTAAAGAAAAAGCAGTTCGAAGAATACCAGAACGCGGTCAATTTATTGATCCAGGGTCTAGGTGCTTCTATTGGCTTTTCCTATAACGAGCTGGTTAGAATCGATGGCTTTGGCTTTCGTTTTCTTCAGTCTCGCGTACCGGAAAAACCGAGCTACAAACGAATCTGCGATAAATTATCTATTGACCCCAAACATCATCCAGAATGTTACGGTCAGTCATCGGTACGAAATTCGTTAAGTACCTATGAATATAAATCAACTCTGACTGATACTGTCTACATTCCTTTGGATGACACTTCCGTACTGGTATCTCCTGGTGCAGAAGAGACAGACTCAGCCCAACAATACGTTGTTTTTTAATTATTGAGCCCAGTTTAAAACTGGGCTTTTTTTTTGCTTGACCAATTACACATCCTTTATTATCTTTAAATAGCGGCTTAGTCCGCTTAACTTCAGGCAACTGCCTTTAAACACCTTCTAAATTCGGCGCTCAAGCCACTCCTGAATACCTCCTGGTATTCACAAGGATTTCTTTCGCCTAAACAAATTCGATAGCCTGCGGCTCTCATAAGCGGCAGGCTTTTTTGTCCGTCGAAAAAGGTGTTTTGTTGTCACGTAGACAACAACAAGTGCCTCAGTCACTCCCAAACTGAAACTAGTACCTAACTTCAGCCTTCATGCAAGGCCTAATTCATCTAATTCACTAATCTTTTTAAATGAGGAGTCTGATCATGTTTCTTGTAAATATGACTGCATATCTTGCATCCCCAGAACAACGGGAAATGGGCGTTATTGATGTCGATCAGCAAGTATCACACGCATTACGTGAACTGTTGACCTTTAATACCTGTCCTTCAGAAGATGTTATGACCGATAAAGCTAAAGAATTTGCTGAAATCGCTACATCACTCTGTAATAAATATAAGGCTGATGGTGTACTTGTTTATGCCAAAACCTATTTTATGCCTGTTCTGGTCTCTGCATTGAGAGCCAGAGGCATCGTTTCTTATGTAACGTATGCACCAAAGGTTACCAGTGTTGATAACAGTGGCAGTGTTAGCCGCAATTATAAGCATGTCGATTTAGTACGTGCTGATATTGCTGCATAACATCATTCTTCTTAATTAATTTTTAATTTTTAAATCTATCTAATTTAATGAGGTATATCATGACTACTAATTTCGCAAACCTGTCTGTTGAAATCATGGCGCGCTCTACACCTGTCCACCCTTCTGTATTTGGTATTGTTGTTCCAGATCATCAGATGGATAAAGTTAAACCGTTCCAGGGATTTGACTCAGCCAATCCATTTAGTGCATTCGTGCCTAAACAGAATGACGACTATGTTTTTGAAGCGTATTTGCGTTCATCTGTACTGATGTGGATTAACTATCCACAAAATCAGTCTCTGTGGATCTCTGGCCCAACAGGTTGTGGCAAAACCAGTGTTGTCGAACAAGTAGCAGCAAGACTTAACTGGCCTGTCATGAAAACTACAGCTTCACAAGACCTGGATATTAACAATCTCATTGGCGGTCTCCGGCTTCAGTGTAATGAACTGACCGGTGATACCAAGACTGTTTTTGTTCATGGCCCACTGACGCTGGCGTACAAGTATGGACTGATTTTCCTACTCGATGAGTACGATCAATTAGACCCATCCTGTGCCAATGCCTTTAACGCCATCCTCGAAGGAGGGAATTTAGTTATTCCTGAAACCAACGAGGTAATTAAACAGCACCCGAACTTCAGATTTGTTGCAACGGCTAACTCAATTGGTCAGGGCGATTTTACTGGCGTTTATGGCGGTGTGAAAACATTAAATGTGGCCAACCTTGACCGCTATATGTTTATCACTGCTGACTATATGCCAAAAGAAACCGAGACTAAATTGATTACCAAATATATCCCCGACACCAAAGTCGCGGAGAAATTTGTTGACGTTGCGAATATGATTCGCGGTCTTTTTGTAGGCAAGAATATCACCGGTGAAATTGACACTAGTGTCAATACTAACAGTGCAAAACTCCCGGACGGTGTTCTTCCCGACACTCGTTTATCAGTAACGTGTTCAACTCGTTCGCTGGTGGCCTGGCTTGACCGCTACTCAATGATGAAAGCTGCAAAGATGCCACGTGCATTATTAACAGCTTTCGATTATCAGATTGGTAATCGTGCATCAGCAGATGATAAAAAATCTTTGCATCTCATCGTTGAAGCTGTATTCGGTTCTGAAGCACTTAAATAAAACCCCGCTTGGGGTTTTTTAATTCTTTTTAAATCAATTTTAAATTAATGAGGTATGTCATGACTATCAAATCCAATGCCACTCAGGTTCTGGAACAACTTATTCTCGTTTCTCTTTCTGATATCACCAGTATTAGTGGTCGTCGTAAGCTGAAAAGAGAAGATCTTGGTAACAGTGCTGATTTGCCACCTGATGTACTTGTTTCATTAGGTAGCAAGAAAATCATTGACCCACAACTCATCAATCCATTTACCCGCAAGAAGAATTCAGCTCACGCTTTATGTCTTGAAGCGGGTATTAAATTTATGGGAGGCTATGCAATTCCAGCCGACAAGGTTAATGATTTAATTGGTAAACTGAATGTACTTAAGGGCGAGTTTTACGATTACAAAAAGGAATTTATGAAAGCTGATTTTAATAGCTGGATTAATTCTTTTGAAGAAAAGTATCGCTCTATACTTTTGCGTGATGCTGCGATCGATTTGTCTTATATGGATAGCCAGATACAATTTGGCTTTACTGCGATTCATATCACACCTTATGGTAACAGTGTCATTCAGGATGGTTTAACTGGGCAAGTTAAAAGTTTAGCGGATGAAGTTTATGAGGATGTGGCTGATGTTGTTGAAGGTTTCCTTAAAAACAGGAACCCCGATGCGTTTTCTCAGCACACACTAAATCCTTTACGCCGCTGCGGCGATAAACTCGCTTCCCTAGCTTTCATCGCACCAAGCGTCCAGTCTCTTAGCGACTATGTTAATCAGGTAATGAAAGACATTCCGCTAACCGGCAAAGTGACGGGCAAACCTTATAACGACATTCTCTCTCTCCTCAATAACCTACGCGACCCAATTCATGCAAAACAGTTTGTAGAACTGCTGTCATCAGCCAGTACTACAGATGGTAACGATGCGATTGACCCATCACTTTCAATGAACCTTATTGGAGATGATGATGCCATGACTTTAGCGGCCATTTCGGCAACTCAGGTTCAGGTAGAAACGCTTCCTCCTCCGCATACAGATGCGTTTGCATCTGCTGTGGTAGTAGAAGATCCGATCGGATTGCAAAGCGTTGATTCACTCGCTGAAGCCCCATCTGTTCTGGTAGAAATCAATGGTTCAGCTGATACGTCTTTGGCAATCGAACCGGTTAATACGTCGGCTGATACTGACGTTAACGACTTGTCCGATACCCAGGAGCATGGAATTGTTAATGACGCTGTAATACCGGCGTTTAGTGCGGTTATAGTCGATGATGATTCATTTTTGGGCGGTGATTCGATTGTACCCCGCTCTCTGCCAGACTCAGCTCTTATTTCGGGTTTGGATTCTGAAAAAGTCATTGATGGAAAAGAGCCTGAAATTGTAATTTCGTCTTCACTCGATGATGACGAAACAATAATGGTGTTTTAAAAATAAAAGGCCCACTCCGGGCCTTTTTTCTAATTAATCTATTTAAATTTATTGTGAGGTATATATGGGTATTTATAATTCCCTTCCTATTGTCGCACGTGCATTAAGCTCTCAGATTGGTCTTAATGTTTCTGTTGGCGGCAATGAAGCATATGCTACGGAGACTGGTGCTGGTTTTCTTATTAACCTTCCATTCTTCAAGGACGCTGAAATGTTGGCAAATCCGTTATTAGGGTATGCCGTACATGAAGCAGCACATATCCGTTTCACTGATTTTGGTGATCTTAAGATATTCATTCAAGAGCATATGGAGTCGGATAAATACAACGTTGAGGTACTTAGACACCTGGTCAATCTTTGCGAAGATTTGCGCATTGAACGTGCGATGAGTTGTCGCTATCCAGGTACATTGAAGTATCTCAATTCACTGAATCATTTTTTGTTCAGTGAAGAAGCGGAATCCTGTGATAAAGCTTCATCGGTATTTCTGGATACCCTGCTTACTTGTGGTTTGAACCGCTTCAACGGTTTAACTATCCCAACAAAGCAAGTGCGTGAAGACTTTGAACGCATCTTCGGGCTGGAGCTGTACGACAAAGCTATGACGGTTATGGCTGAAGCAGTACAAGCAACCTCGATTAAAAAGGTGTTTGAAGTTGCATGTCGGTTATATGACCTCGCAGTAGATGCATTTAACGAAACTAATGAGCAAGAAGAACCTCCGCAGGATGATAATCAGGGCGCTGATTATGGTGACAGCAAAGGCGATGACAGTTCGTCAGAGCCGGGCCAGTCATCCGACAGTTCTGACAAAAATGGGGATGTCCAGACTGTAAGTTCAGGCGGTAATGGCGGCTCGCCGTCATCGTCAGCCGGTCAGAATGGGCCTTCTTCAGATCCTGATGGTAATACCGGTGGCGCACCAGATAAAGAACATGGGCAAAACGATAGCGATGATGAAAACGATAACTCATCGTCAACGTCAGCTAATCGTAATACTCCTGCTTCCGACTCTGGTGACAACAAAGCCGGAGCTTCCCAACCGGGCTCAAATGCTTCGGGTGAAGCTTCTGTCGTTAACATGTCCCAGGGCGGTAAAGACCCTTTCGAAGGAACCACATCGAATGACCTTGGCCGTACTGGACAGAACACTTCAGATAAGCTCAATCAGTTAATCAAAGACAAAGTACCCCCGCATCAACGTATCGTTTCACCTACTCCATATTCAGTAGCACCTGCGAAGCGGCACGATACCGGTAATGCATCCGTAAGTTTAGGGGTGCAGATGGCTACCGGGTTACGCCAATCACTTCATGGGTTGTTACAGGGTGTAAGAGCGGTGAGAAGAACACATCGTGAAACTGGTCGTAAGCTTGATTCTCGACTGGTTACCAGTGCCATGCTGGGCAATACGCGTCTTTTTAAACATAAGTCCAAGGCAGTAGATGTCAGTTCTGCTTTTACTATCCTGCTGGACTCTAGCGGGTCAATGAGCCGGTCGGTTAAAGAGGCTGAAGCCGCTGTTGTATCAATGTTGTATGCGCTCGATGGTATTCAGGGGGTAACTACCTCGGCATACCATTTCCCACACGCCGCACATAATAGCGTAGGTCTGTTAAAAGGACGGGAGCAAACTTTACGGACAGCTATAGGAACTCATCAGTTTGGTATTGGTACGCAAGGCTGTACTCCTCTTTGCGAATCGTTATGGCCTGCACTTGCAGACCTGACGTCAGCTAAAGCGGATCGCCATGTATTGGTTATAGCAACTGATGGCCAGCCTGATGATATGGCTTCTGCGCGAGCGATGATACAAAGCGCTAAAGATGATGACATCATCGTTATTGGCATCGGTTTCGGTGATGCCAGTGACCGCATGATGAAAAGTCTTTTTGGTGATACCGGTGTTTCTGTCGGTTCTGTTTCTGCCTTACGTAGCAAACTCTTTGAAGTAACCCGTAAAGCTCTCATGTCTTAATCTGTATTTTAATTTCCGTTTTAGCTTTCTAAATTAATTTAATTTATTTTAAAGGTGATCATTATGTCTGCAACCGCAAAATCTAAAGTGGTTCACGAAAATCAACTCTCATTCATGAGTATTTTCGATGCCACTGAAAGTGAATATGATCTGATATCAGCCGATTCAGAACATAATTATGAACTTCGTTTTTCATCAAAGATGGCTTACGAAATAATTCGGGATAGTATATATATCATGACTGCATACCGTAGTACTGGTGAGCAGCGTGTGGATGAAATCCTCTGGATTTGTTCGGAAGAAAATCAGGAAGACTTATGTTCATTTACGAGTTGCTGCAAAATAGCGGGTCTTGATCCATTCGAAACCCGGATGGAAATCCTGCACGAGTGGTCAAGTGAATTGGCAAAACAAGCAAGACTGATTGCGTGTCATCACTTTACTGCTCCCACTAATATGGAACATGTTGCATCCCAACGTATTGGATACGAAAAATACAGAAAAGCGTTTTATCACACTTATCCTAAAGAGGCTGCGAAGCCGCTTAAGAATAAACCTCTGTAATAATACAAACGCTGACTTCGGTCAGCGTTTTTTTCGTGCCACGCTGGAGACTAACATGAATATTTTAAAACATGACTTCGATAGTTCCTCTGAACTGCTACAAGCGGGTTTATTGCTTAATCAATTGGAGGATCTAATAGGGTTTATTTCCACGAATGAGTTCAGGAAAACCTCAATCAATCAGTTCATTGAGGTTGAGGCATCTGAACTTATGGTTTTTAACCTATGGCATCCGATGTGTCCCGATATCACTGAGGTTCATTTCTTCCGTGATATGGATTCAAATTGGTGGCCATACAAGATTTATGAACTCATGTCTGATATAACCACCCAAACCCAATTCATTCCTCGGGTAAATCAATAAAGGTGACATCATGATTCATTATTGGGTTAAAGTGAGACCCGGTGAAACAGATATCCTCGCACCTCTTCGTCATGGGGTTCTCGCCATAAAATATTTGGATGGAGCGCCATTGCTTTTCCAATGGCCTCCTGAAGAAGGATGGACGTTCGAAACCCTGGATAAAGTACAGCCTTGTGGTGTTGAGTTTGGGGCCGATGCATATATTAATGATGTATGGATTGGTACTACAGAATTTTAATCTTTAAAGACTGAATGTCTGGAGTCTCATTTAATGGATATCCCATGCATTTTGTTTATATCAAATAGTCGGCATTATGTAATTACTGAAGACTCTGTTATCGCTTCATGGCCATCACGTTCTGATAAAGAAAGTGAGATCATTCAGCTTAATGACGGTCGGATTATTACTGCAAACAATGTACGACGATTTAACTTCATCGACATTTCAAAGATCGAAAGCCTGACGGCGATTGATGATGGAATTGTCTTTTAACTATATAGATTAATAACTGGAGTCTGTATGAGTGGCTGCGCGTTGATAGAGTATAACAACCGCACCGCCAGAATACGCGGTGAAGTTGCACAAGGCGATAAGCATTATATTCAGTATGCTCTCGCTCACTGGGCTGTCATTGCAATCAGGATTCGCAATACAGACCATCATTTTACCCGATTGCCGGTTGATGAGTGGATTGAAGGAATTGCAAAACAAGTAAATCCTTCTGAGGCTCGTGAGCAGATATTTAATGCTCTATTGCGGTGTAAGCCGGGTATCTTCTAATTCATTTAATTTATCGAGGTATATATGTTTCATTCTGAAACCGAGGATATCTATGGTTTTGTGTCTGGCGATATGTCATTGCGACCTCATTCAATCGATAGAGATTTGCAGGACTTAAGGTTACTACTCGCCGATATGGATACCATTAATATTCTGAACGAACGAGGGATAGGAACTCAGAAAACCATCTTTCATGTAACACAAAATGAGTCGAAGGCATTAATGCTGGTTACTCGTTTAACTTACTGCCAAGGTGGTGGACGATTTACTCACCCTGAATGTGCTCTTCTTGTTGAACAGATAACTGATCTAGGACGTAAGTTGGGTAATAAACATTTCGATGCGGCGATGAATGAAGCAAAACGCTTTATAGCGAATGAGGCTGACTTCATGAAAGAACAAACTGTCTGGTAGAAAATTTCTAAGGAGTCACTCATGTATACTTCAACTACTGCTAAATCAGATCATATTGATAGCTTTAATAACGCACAAAACCGTATGTTGATGAATTACGAACGTGATGAGTTTGAACAAGCTCCCGCTGCCGTACTTTATGATGCTGTCGGTGCTGTCGTAAACGATGAATCTGATATTGATATAATTTTTCGCCTTATGGATATGGAAGGAGAAATGTTGTTTCTCCGCGCAATGAAAAACCTCGGTTGCCAAGAGAATGTTTTTTATTACGCATCTGAATCTGGTGCGGTGCTGACTGCTAACGATGCAACGTTGCTTGAATTTGCTTATAACCTGGGCAAACATATCAGCAATGAGTTCTTTACGCGTTTCTTGCGTAATTCTCAGTTAGCCCGTGAACTCATCGGTAACATCATTCGTATAGGCAACGATGCCCTTAAATTTCCAGATGACGGCCTGAATACAGTATTTGAATGCTGTGTGATGGAGAATTCATCCTGGAAGAACCAAGGCCATTTTAAAGATAACTTTGGTCTTTAAAGCATCTAATTCTTTTAATTAGCTAACACAGAAAAACCCAGTCTTCGGACTGGGTTTTTTTGTATTTGCTGATTTCAAATCATGTAAACAAAACGGATGCACATGAAAATTACTTTTGATTTTTACAGTCAAAACGTTGCCATTTTTGAACTTGTTATTTTAACCCATATGGCAAACTAATCGTAATGCCGTCCGTATTTCTGATAAGGGAGTTTTATGAAGACACTTAAATGTTCTCATAACAGGGCAATGCTTATGCCAGCACACAAAATCCCTGCGGTATTAGTTAACGACGACCCTAAGAACATAGTTACTGATGAGCTGTTGCGTAAATATGGAACACGCATGACTCTCGATGAGGCTTGCTCCGAAATTGGTGTTAAGTCGGATAGTGTAGCCAAACGTATAGGACAGGTCAGATATAGGCATTATGCATTAACTCGCCAACTTGAAAGTGCAAGGGTCTTTAGTGGAAAAAATAGCTTTTTCTGGACGGAGTCTATCGCAAGAATAATTTCCGAGGGTAATTCCGATGAAATATCAATTTTTAACTAAAATCATTATTCCCCTGCTAGTGGGATTTGCTTTTTCTACCTCAGTTCTTGCGGATGAGGGTAACACCCCAACGTCTCAATCCCCTCAGACCACCAGTGACGACCTCGCTGGTGGTCAGGCATTTCTGAATGGAAAAGAGGAAGGTTGGTTCTGGCGTAAATCGCCACCTGAGCCAGTGAAGAAAAAGCCAGTGAAGTTACCTCCTCCGCCGACTTTACCGCCTCAAGAAACGCCTAAACAGGTTGCTCAAACACCTATGGAGTCGACTCCAGAACCTGCCGCAACTGAAAAGCCCGGCCCGGCTCCGTTCACCGTAGCCTGGTTTAATGAAAACATTCAGAAACTACGCAACCAGGCCATCGACAATCCTACCCAAGAAAACGTTAGGGCATATTTTCTGGCCCAACGCATTATGCTGGATAAAGCCAGCCGCTTTACTGATATGGCTAGGTTGGTTACTTCTACCGACCCCCTCATAGATGAGAATAGCCGCCGCTCAACCTCAACATTTGGGGCAATGGATCAATCGAATGAAGCTGAAAACAATTCGAGAACGGTCATAAAAGACGTAGCGACAAAAGCAGGATTGTTTTTCTTCTTCCGTGGGGAAAACTGCTCCATATGCGTAAAGCAAGCTTCTGTTATGAATACGTTTAGTTTCATGACAGACATGAAGGTCATCCCAATTTCACTTGATGGTAAACCTCTTCCAGGGAATATTTACCCGGACTGGAGGCCTGATTCTGGCCAGGCATCAAAGCTCCAAATATCAAACGCACCTGCGATAGCTCTGGCAATCCCGCCATCTACAACACGCATTGTCTCATTTGGGCCTATCAGTGCAGACCAGTTAATTTCAAGAACAGTCCTTATTGCCCACGATGCAGGGATCATTTCTGACCAGCAATATAAGAGCACCTTGCCATATAACGATACCGGCTATATCGACTCAAACATTCTGAATGACATGCCTAAAGACCTAACTCAACAACCTGATGAGTTTATCAAATATATACAAGCTAAAGCTGGCTACGGTTCGACACCTAACCCAAATGCTAATAACCCGGGGGAAAAATGAAGATTTCGCGCAACTATAATATAAAGAATGTATTCCGTAGAAACATTCTTGCAATTTCTATCTGCCTCTCCGGGTTGACAGCTTTTCAATGCGAGGCCACCAGCATTAGTACTCAGCTAGACAGTATGTTCGGCTCTATGTCGAATGTTACAGCTCCCGGTGATTATCAGAGCGTTACACGTGATGGATATACCGGTGGCGGATTTGTTCTACGTAATAAGCTCCGTACATTGACACCTATTAGTATTAGTCTCCCTTCTGCGTCGGGAGGATGTGGAGGGATAGACCTTTTCGGCGGGTCATTCTCGTTCATCAACGCTGATCAGTTCGTCCAGATGCTACGTAATATTGCTTCTAATGCTGCCGGTCTAGCTTTCCAGTTGGCCCTGAACGCTATGGATGCCGTTCTGGATAATGCTATTTCGAAAATGCAGGCAATCATCCAGCAGATGAACGATCTGACCGCAAATTCGTGTCAGTTAGCGAAGGGGTTGTTAGTCGACACTGCCTCTGCATTTGGTGACAGTGCAAAGGCTGCTGTATCTTCTCAGCTGTCCTCTGATGGCCTCTCAGACCAATTTAAAGCCATGTGGGGCAATATGGGTGGTGGTAAAGCACCCGACGTACAAAAACAAGAGGCAGGGAAAAGAAAGGCATGTGACGATTACGGTAACATTGTGTGGTGTTTGCTCCAGAATGGTAGCTTTAGTAATCAATTCATCGGCTCCGAAGATGAGCAAAAAGAACTTATTATGTCTATGACCGGCACCATCATCGTCGGTAGCCAGTTGGGTACAGATAAAGATGGGTCAGCTAAAAAGAGTGTGGTTAGGATTGCTCCACTCGCAACTTCAAATGTCCTGGATTCTTTTATAAATGGTGATGATAGTTTCGATTTCTGGTCTTGTTCAGGTCAGACTAGTACTTGTGAGAATCCCAAAAAACAGACCAAAATAATTAAAGGTCTCGCTGCCAATATCACACTCTTCTTTATCGATAACGGATATTTGAGCTCGGCCAGAACTGGTTCAAACCCTGGGGATGCTAAATTACGGCAAGCAAACTACTACAACGTAGCTGGTGCTACCAGTAAAGCGACTCAAATTGCACGTCATGATTTAGCCGCATCTTATTCCTATATACGTGAACTATCTCCTGTCATAGCCTATTCAGCTGCTTATAACTACCTCAGCGAAATGCTTACGGCTGCTGCGACCGGCGCACGGCTCCAGCAGGAAAATGATAAATCGGCGTCAGTTTATTATAAGGATGCTGGAGAGCTAATCGAAAAGGCAAGGCAAAATCTGTATGTCTCCTATAACGCCATGATATCCCGTTATGGTGGCGAGGCCCGTATACCTGAATCATTCAGCAACTATATGACAACGCTTCCGCAGGTTCATTATGAATCTGAAGGTTCTCTTGATGGCTCGCTCTAACAAGGTAACTTAATATGAGTGAATGGAACGTATATACTGTTGGCAACATTGAATTTATTTATAATATATTCAATTCCGTTGCCATGTTATTGAATGATGGCACTTACGGATCCTTGTTTAGGATTTCAGCACTCATTGGTGTAATTTGTGTCGTGCTTGCTGCTGCTATATCAGCCGGGAAATCATTATCCCTTTCTCATATGTGTGTGGCCGTCGTGATGTATTACCTGTTTTTCAGTGTATCGATGCGCACCAACATTGAAGATGTTACAACGGGTAAGTTTCGTGCTGTTGATAATGTACCAGCGGGATTAGCCGTTGCCGCATCTGTACTGTCTACTGTTGGGTATGCAACTACCGAGAAGATGGAGCAGGCATTTTCTGTCCCAAGCATGACTGAGTATGGGTCTCTGGATCCCCTTTTCACTCTGGCCACTTTATACGACACATTGAAAACGCCAATGCGCTGGACGGGTCAAACTGGTGCTTACGGTGATCTGGACGCAAGCGTTTCAAACTATGTGAAGAACTGCGTAGGCAACGATATTATTCGTGGGGCTAAAACCTTTGCTTCAATGTATCGCTCTAATCAAGGTGTATCAGGGCTAGCCTCGAACGATTCCTTCCAGCGGGTTGTTATTTACGACAATGTACGTAGCGGCTGGTCTACCAGTACTGAAGAATCTTCAAATGGGGGCTCACTTTATACCTGTTCTGACGCGTACACGAAACTTAAAGGACTCGCTACCCAGAACGCTTCTAGCCTGGACTCAGCTTTTGCCAGCTCTTATACCGCATCCGGGCGCACTTGCGGTGGTGCGCCATGCTCAGGTTCAGGAAAAGCCCAGGAAGTACTGAATTTCTTCAACATAAGTGGCACTGATATTCGTGATTTCCAATTGATGTTGGTCATGTACCCTCATTTCAGGGAACTGCCAATGTACGGACTCGAAAGCTCATTTCGTGGTACTGCTGCGGCTTTGTTGAATAAATCGAACTTTTGCTGAGTTGAAGGATCAGATCACGTATCTTCCCGACAACGCAGACCGTTCCGTGGCAAAGCAAAAGTTCAAAATCACCAACTGGCCCACCTACAATAAAGCCCTCATCAACCGTGGCTCCATAACTTTCTGGCTGGATGATGAAGCTATTCAGGCCTGGTATGAGTCAGCAACACCTTCTTCACGAGGCAGACCTCAGCGCTATTCTGACCTTGCCATCACGACTGTGCTGGTCATTAAACGCGTATTCAGGCTGACCCTGCGCGCTGCGCAGGGCTTTATTGATTCCATTTTTTCTCTGATGAACGTTCCGCTACGCTGCCCGGATTACAGCTGTGTCAGCAGGCGGGCAAAGTCGGTTAATGTCAGTTTCAAAACGCCCACCCGGGGTGAAATCGCACACCTGGTAATTGATTCCACCGGGCTGAAGGTCTTCGGTGAAGGCGAGTGGAAAGTCAAAAAGCATGGCCAGGAACGCCGCCGTATCTGGCGTAAGCTGCATCTCGCCGTTGACAGTAAAACACATGAAATCATCTGCGCTGACCTGTCGCTGAACAACGTTACGGACTCAGAGGCCTTCCCCGGGTTAATCCGGCAAACCCACCGGAAAATCAGGTCAGCCGCCGCCGATGGCGCTTACGATACCCGGCTATGTCACGATGAACTGCGGCGTAAGAAAATCAGCGCGCTTATCCCTCCCCGAAAAGGTGCGGGTTACTGGCCCGGTGAATATGCAGACCGTAACCGTGCAGTGGCTAATCAGCGAATGACCGGGAGTAATGCGCGGTGGAAATGGACAACAGATTACAACCGTCGCTCGATAGCGGAAACGGCGATGTACCGGGTAAAACAGCTGTTCGGGGGTTCACTGACACTGCGTGACTACGATGGTCAGGTTGCAGAGGCTATGGCCCTGGTACGAGCGCTGAACAAAATGACGAAAGCAGGTATGCCTGAAAGCGTGCGTATTGCCTGAAAACACAACCCGCTACGGGGGAGACTTACCCGAAATCTGATTTATTCAACAAAGCCCCGTGAGGCAGACCGAAACTTGTTTTCGGGCTGTCGAGGGGTTGGCCGAGCGAAGCGCTGGCAAGTACAGACCATATTGTTCCCCCTGCATTTCTCATCGCTAAATTCTTTCTTGAAATATCGTCAGATTCCCTGTTTGTCACCCACCAGCCTCATGTTGTTATTGACCTAACTGCCATTCAATGGGAAGCAACAATGTTTAATTTAATCGCGAAGGCTAAAGAAGCAGGTTATCAATTCTGGATCAGTGCCTCCAAGGTACTGACAGTTACTACCGGAACCGAGATGGGGCTGACGATTATTAAAACTGTAACTGATATTAACCCTTGCTTGCTGGTGGCGGAGTTAATGAACCTTGGGATCACGTTATCCCCAGATAATAATTATTTCTGCTGGTTGGATAGCGAAGGTGTCCTTTGGGCCGTTGACCGCCACCATCTCTATCGAGGAAATACAGGGGAGCATGGGGTAAACTGGGATGTCGTCTATCATCACGGCATGGTAATTAATACCCCTGAGCAGGCATCCATCCTTTTCAAAATTCCCCACATTGGGCGCTTTACTGCCACTGTAATGTATAGCGCTGGCTATACACCCGACTGGGCTCTTCCAGCCTTTGTTGATTTTTCTGGTGAACCGGATCATGAAACAATACTGTCGTGGTTATCCGAGGTAGGCATTCGTAATGCAGGAATGCATCTCGAAGATATTGAGTTTCTTTCTGTTGAAGAAAATCCCGACGCTTATATCTCTCTTTAATGAGGTCTCTGTATGTCAAACGTTAAACCTTATTCCTGGGTAGTTCGCTTCGATGTTGCTCCTCAGTGGGTAGCTGACGGCTTTATCATGACAGATACCACAGCTCTCGAAATGCTATCTGATGTTATCAACTATGCAAACGATCACGAACTTGCCGCATTGGTTATTTCAGCACCCGATGCAGAAAGAATTTCCGAGGAGCAAGGCTATTTGGCTTCTAACAATGCGGAGCTAATGCGTCAGGTGCTAATCGGCTCACCGCAGGCATATGCTAAAGCATCTGTGGCAAATACCCTGCTAAAGGCTATAACCGCACTTGAGCAAACGCAGGATAATAAGCAGGTCGTTAAAGAACTGCATTCCAGCCTCGCTTTACTGACGGGCAATAAGCCTATTTCGGACATTATCTGGTTTCCAACCCCAGAATAATTCTTTCATAAAGAGCTTAAATCTTTAGCTCATTTATTTATGGATTTTCTATTCGTCAGCCACCCAGCGTGTGTTTAACTGAAGTTAGTAAACAAAACGAAAAACATACGCGGGGTGATTTATGAATACTGCAATTCATCAAGTACGAAATAACGTTCGTCGCACTACATCTGCACGTCCTGTTTGTTATCCAGTTCGCCCGCAGACAGAGAAAGAACTTTTTTCTGTAGGCCGCAGCCTCTGGTATCGCTACACCACTTCATTTGGCCCGTGCCGTGAAGTTCACCATCATCATGTGCAGCAGCTTGCACACCTGGTGGGTAAATCTGTTGGCTATGTTGAACATGCCATTAATCATTACCTCACGCATTGAACGAGGCGGCTTAATATGTCTACTCAAATCTATTGTGCGGTGCTTCGCCATTTCATGATGATGGCTGCATCCTCCCAGCACTCATTGATTGTGCTGAAGCAATTATATAACGCAGAGATTTCATCGAAAGCTCACCTGGCCGGTCTCTCCGTGTCCGAAGCTGAAGCGCTCCTGGCTCTACCATCCACCAGCTGGCGCAAACGCGATGATGTAATTCATGAGCTGAACATTCGCCTTAAGCAACTCACTAGCGTAGCCACACCGCCAGCTCAACAAGTCGCAAACTGAAGGAGTCTATAACATGCTGCCATTTCTCATTTTGCTGTTCTGCTCATCGCCTGAGACGGCGCGAATGATCCTAATCTACGCTACCGATGAATCTGCGGCCCGCCTCCAGGCGCTTGAAGATTTCGCACGTCTGAATGATTCGGGTTTTGCTGCTTCCGCCCAAACCCCATATGAGTGGGAGAATCCTCACGGTGACCAGCTCTTTATTGAGTCGGTATACCCGGTTCCATCCGGCGATTTATCTGCTATCCGCCGTATGCTCGGGGATGACGATGCCCCATATACCGACAAGCACCTTATTGCCGGTTTACTGGAGGACAGCCGACGTATCCAGATGATTGAACCGAATGCCGGTACTCTTTCTCGTATTGCTCAGGCAGAGCAGTACCTTCAGTAGACTTGTGTTCCGACCGCCCACCAGCAGGTGGGCTTCGGGCTAATTTCCTGTACGAGGTATGTATGCAAGGTACACCACGCTGGTGGCAGAACGGTCGTCGGGTGCAGGCCGTTCTCGCAGAGAATCAGACCGCAGATGTAAGGCTCAATATCGGCCCAGAAAATGACTTCTGGTTTACTGATGATGGTAATAATCCTGTTGCTGTGCTTAGGGTTATCGGCCCGGTCTGTCCACTGGATCCGCTAAAATTCACCTCCAGTATCACTGATGTCCTTCCTGAAGATGTCCATAGCTATAAAAAAGCCCTTCAGGAACACCAGATGATAAACCGGCCTGTCTCGTTCTATCTTGCACTTGCCGATGCCTGGTTGCTTGTTAACGAACAGCAGCCGGTTTACCAGTTCCGCATCCGAAACCAGTACAACGGCATGACTACTGAATGGAATTCCGTTGCCCGGGACAAAGTCATTGAAGTGATTAAGATGCAGCCGGAAACCGCTGAATTCCGGGTTCTCGTCCCATCGGCTCCTGAGCCTGCTGCGAATGCCCGGCAGTTGATCTCAGAAATTGAAGGTCTGCGTGAAGCTATTGGGAAACTCTACCCGGCAAATACTGATGTACGTCGTATTGCCAGAAACAGCGGCTGGATGCATGTATACGACGACACCAATGCCAAAATGAACTTTGCAGACAATGCCAGAAATACCCCTTATCTCGATGCCTTTGTGACTCAACTGCATCTCTTCCTCACAGATGATCGAGAGTAGATGTAAAACCTCCCTGAATCTTTCTGCTCTAACCAGCGCTGTCATATAGCATTTTTTTGACGGCGCTGCCGGTTGCGCTTTTATCAAACATGGTAAATACATTGTTTCATGCTGTCTGGCTCCCGGGCGCGGAGTTATCGTTGATGGAACCAAGTTGAGATATTCGAAATGAAAAGACCAACGGCACATAAAAATGACCGTCTGCCGGTGCGAAGATCTAACCCTACAACGCCTCAAGCAAGAGAGCGCGTTATTGCCGGGCTGGTGGCCTCAGCTACATCTGACTTCGTCTACCTCGTTCAGTGGCTGAAATCAGGAAAGCAGAACGGTGACCCTCTACAGCTATCCAGATGGGATAGCCTGAGAAATGCAATAAGCCACCTTGAGACGCTTGATGCTGGTGTACAACCTGACTGGCGCAAAGTCCTCACCCTGGTGTCGCGGGAAATTCATACCAGCCATAATGTCCAGGCGGTTGTTACTCCTCCGTCTAAAATCGCCGGTGGTATACTCAGCAACCTTAACGACATCAGCCAGAAGATAGCGACCGGGCTTGCTTCCCCTGACATGCTCGGCAGGCTCGATTATATGCTTCAGTTGACCGCAGGCCTGGCAGGTGGTGATGATCTGACGCAAAGCATCCGTAAGGTTTCAGACAGTGCAGAAAAAGCCCTACGTGGTTATGACAAGCCGCAGGCAAAGGCCAAAACGCCTAAACCGGCCCCACCAGCTCCTGCATTCCGGGATGATCAGACGTTCAGGCAAGAGTGTGCGCCACTGATTGGGGTTGATGACCTCTTTGTTCTGGCTAATTGCCTTATTGCGATGTCCGCCCGCCTGGGCCGTTCTCCTGTCAGCCTAGCGAAACGCGCAGCGGGTTTAAAAGGTGTGATTAAACCCGATATGCTGGCTGACCTGCTGGAGCTCTTACAGCAGGACGTGGATCTGACCGCCCTGGCCCCGCCACCCAGGGTTAAAGACGATAATAGCCGCAGTGATGGAGGTAAGCTCGTCGGTTTAACCGGGGTCGTCGAAGGTGGCGCGTCAATCGGTGCTGAAGCGCAGCGTATCATCACCGCAGAACTGAAGAAGCACTCGCCGCTCACTTCGGCGCAGCGCGTATCTTTCGATACCGCCCGTGCGGGTCTGGCGCTGGAGAGCGATACATTCCGGGTTATTGAAGAGATCAGACGTATTGCAGCATCACTCAACTGGAGACCGCTGGCTGTCGCGGCCCATGCCGCGCATAAATCGCCTGGTATCCGCCCGGAGATTGCCGGGGATGTGATCACGTTGCTGGCGCAGGATGAGGCCTTAACCACCAGCAAGCCTAGCCGTTAAGTACCTGCCGCGCTGACTACAGCTTACCTCGCGATATTGCACCAGCAGCTCAGAAATAATACCGGTATAAACGTCCGCGTTTTGCCGGTATTTTAATTCGCCCTATTTTTAGAATTAGCGATAATAGCGTTGCTTATTACGTATTTTTACACTCAGAAACCTTCGTCACATGAATAGGGTATGGTTCACTGAATAGACAAAGACGTTAAATCTGGTCAGCTACAGAAAGGAGGATTTATGTAAATGCTCTCGTTACGTTCAAACTCTTAAAAAACTGCCGCGCCTGCCTATATAAGCCAGGCTGTAGACCTGAAGTCTACAAATTTAGCGTTACTGACAATTCACAATCCAGTGAACCGGCCCACACTAAGGAGGTTATATGCGAACGCGTAACTTTAAATCTGAGTCTATGTAATCTGATCAGCTGGCGCTGCCGAGAATGGCGGACTCCGCTACCCCGGTGATAGACCGGGGTAGCAGGAAGAAAGAGTAACGATTTACCGGTTTTAAAACCAAATTTTCGTCAAATGGGATACAAGCGCCCAAGGCCGGTTCCCGTCTGACAGACCGAAGTTGTGATGTGTGCATCGCCCCCCTGGAAGTTGTTTTATTGAATTGCTGTGTGTAGTTTTGCGGGGATAATACCCCGCTTTTTTTTTGCTTATTCTTCTTCGTCACCCCACCTTCCTGTGCCATCATACGTATAGAAAATAACTTTTCACTTCTGACCCTTTTTCAGTTGAAGTCTTATGATTTGATATTCCGCTAATACACACACATTAAGGAATGAAAATGAGCAACGATATTCATAACAAAATTGCTGATGCTTTAGCTTCTGTTGGTTTAAAACTTTCCGATGGATATACCCGGGCCGCACTCTTACTGAAGATGAAAGGTTCAGTTAGTCTCAATTTTGCTGTTGATGGCAAACCTGTCACTGTCACTCTCCATATGACTGAATCGGGTGATGTTACTGCTACCACTGATTATGACGATTCAACCGCTACTGCCGCAGCAGCAGCCGCAGCCACTACAACGCCAACACAAGAGTCGGTGGAAAAACCAGCAGAAGAGTCGGTGGAAGAGCCAGAAAAAAGTAATACACGAAAAGGCCCAAGGCCTAAGTAATAACTGCGCTGGAACTACATGTTGGCATAATTATAAATATCAAAACTGGCGGGGTTAAATCCCCGCTTTTTTATGCCCGATTTCCTTCGTCACCTGAATACCCCGTGAGACTATAAGTAAACAAAACGAACAACACGGGGCAACGCCATGACCACCAGCAAAGAGAAAAATGTATTCTACGTTCACTACTATGAATCCGACTCCAGTGGTGGCGAACTGCCACTGATGCGCATTGAAGCGGAGAACGAAGATGAAGCCAACCTGATCTGTCTTCGCAACCTCGCGGATGTTTATGACGTTGATCATGACGACATCAGTCTTGAAGACGGCTTCGAAGTGAACGGCAATAGCGTTTATCTGCAAGGTATCTACCCGGCGACCTCAGAGCAGGCACTGGTAGTTGATGCGGTATTTAATATGACTTCTGTAGAACCAGTCGCTGAGGCTGTGACCGGCACGGCGGAATCCGCCTGCGGTATCAGCCTGGTCTCTGATAAGGTCTGGCTGGAAAGCTGGTTCGACCTCGAAGACAAATTTGCTGATCAGATGGCCCACGTCGCTGAAGATGACAAGTCTGATACACGCTTCTTGCTCTACCGTGACCAGGTCATCGATGTGCGTGAATGCGAGACATCTTCTGTCCCAGGCTGGGATCTCCAGTTCGGCTTGAGCGGCGGTACGCAGATGCTATTCATTCGCCTTTCTGATGATGGCGATCACGTTGCACTGGGTCTCGAATAACTGCTGCCTGCGCCCGGGCTTGTTTGCCCGGGTTGCTCCCCTCCCCTGAATCAAACCGAGTATCATGACATCATTCTGAGGAGTACCAGACGATGAGCGAAGTAAAGCACTTCAGCATCACGAAAACCGTTGATTTTTACATCAATGAAGCATCCCCGGAAATTATTGCGGGCCGCAGGATCTATCTGGAAACCGTATTGATTCCTCGCCTTCGTACCGGCCTTGCCGTGCTCAATAAGATGGGCCTGACCGAGCGTGAAGATATGGAGCTGCGCGATGTGTACCAGCGTGGCGTGGAATTTTTTGACAAATTGTTCGATGGCCCTGTCCCGCAGGCCAATACCACCACCAGCCACTAATCCGCAAATTTTGTCCTTTTTTTACCCGGCTCTGACTTCGTCACCCGGGTAACCAGTGATTTAATAAGTAAACAAAACGAACATACCAATAATCACTGGGGATGCACCATGTTTAAAAGTCTGTCTGAATTGATGACCAGCGTTGGCAAGACTGATGCGCATAAAGTCTCGATAGTCCAGGTTAAAACCGGTGTCACCTCGTGGGGCCGCAAAAACCAGTCATCCCGGCCTACGGCTGAATACCAGATCTGGATGGATACTCCTGACAACGACAGTCGTATCGTCCTGAAGCTGAATTTCGTGCTGAGTTCCCGCCGTAACCAGCCTGAGAAGAATGCGCCCCTGAATATTGAAATCAGCCAGTACGCTAACTGGGATACGGTGAAACGCGCCTGGGCGGAATGCGCTCCTGAACGCTATATGCGGCTGGAGAATGAAACGACAGATGAGTTTATGTCCACCAGCGGGGTCTGGGAAGAAGCATCCGTCATCACCAATGACATGCAGCCGGATTACCGCTACTTCTATCCAGGCACGTCCTATTACGTGGCAAACGACAGCTACTGAAGCCAGAAAACACACCATATAACCGAGGATCTACCATGACCGACGCTATCCAGACTGCCCCTGAAAGCTTCAGCCTTTCTTCCCTGACCGACCTGTATCGCACAGTGCAGGCAACCGAGTCCCACGCTCTTTCAATGATGCGTGTCCAGAGGGGGATCACCTCCTGGGGGAGCCGTCGTATAACTGACCGCCGAACTGAGGGGTTCACCGTCTTTCTGGATGCGCCGGATAACGCCAGCCGTATTACTGTTAAAACGGAGTTCGTGCTGAATGCAGCAAAGACCGGCCCTGATACGTCTAATGATCTGGTGGTGGAAGCGCGTGAACATTCAGGCTGGGATGAGAGCCGGAATTGTTTCACTGTTACCCGCGAGATCGGCGAACTGCGGGTTAATGCTGGTGGTGAAAATCATGCTGCTACACTTCGTCAGCTGTGGAAGCTGCTTCACGCGCAGGCAAAAGCCTACCAGTCCAGAAATACTGCCGGTAACGCCACCTGGCTTATGTTCTGATAAGCCCCGGGCATGGTAATGTGCGTCACGACATTACGCCGTGGCGCACTACGTTCGTTTAGAAGGAAATGAAGATGAAAATAAGCCAGCTGGAAGTCGGGATGAGTGTCTGGTCGGTTAGCCGGGTAAATATGGGCAACACCACACTTAAAACAGTTGTCGTCCACCCGGTCGTGATTGTCGAAGTCCATGATAACCACGTCATAGCCACCTGGAATGGTAACGCCCCGCGTCGTTTCGGTGAGTCCGTCGTTAAGGGCTGGAAGAAAGAAAAGCCGTTGCTGATCCGTGAAGGTTTCGGGCAAATGCGCCTGGCTACCAGGGAAGAGAAAGCGCTGGCTGGTAAGTAACCCCCTTCGTGACCTGTATGACCCGTGGTGTAATGGCTCCGACAACCTGGCAGTTTTCGCAACGCAACACTCTGCCGCAAATCACCCTCCACGGGGCCAGACAGGGAATACACGATGACCGATGCCATTCTCTCTGAAGAGCTGTACTTCAAATACCTCAACACCTACGAACGCGAAAGCAGGTTTCGCATTGACTCTTTTCGCTTTGATGGCGAGCCTCAGTGGACAACCAAATTCGGTCAAGCTCGCATCCGCCCTTCTCAGGTACGTGTACTGCTCTGCCGCTGCGGGGCAAACAACTGGAAAGACGATGGCAGGTTCGCCAATGAGTACTGCTGCGACAGCTGCGGACAGTTCGTGGAGGTGCTACAGCATAACGACCGTTGATTCGCGTCCCGGGGCCGGAGCTGATGGCTCACTGATAAACCATTTCAGACCGACATATTCATTCTGATAATACCCGACGTATCGCCTTCGTCACCTGCCGGGCCCGTGTTGTACTGGTATCAGTACAACATAAAACGAGATCACGGGGCGCATCATGCAGACACTGACCGACGTATTCAGCGATAAGGCGAATAAAGCCTTTCATTCGATTTTCGCCGATTTCCTGCCCACCAGCGCGGATGGGGTAATCACCTTTACGGTTCGCGGCTATGGCGGAAAAACTGCCTGCATGACCGTCCCCTCTGGAACCCCGGTTTTCGTCTTTGGCACTGAAGAGCTCGCCGACTTCCATCGCTCCGCCGTGGCGGGTGAATTCTACATCGTTGATCACGGTGGTTTCCGCACCCTGAATCAACAGGTAGAACGTGGCCGCGTCCCAGTCATCTACGACATCCTCTGAAGGGATCCGATTATGGCAATCGACACAGTTTACCGCCTGCGGCTCGATTTCGACGTGTATAACGGCGATGTCATCGACACCAAAGAGCAGGAAGACAAAGACCAGATCTCCATTGCGAAAATCACCCAATTTATCTTCGATGCCTCCGTTCGGCTCAAGCTTGATGCCTGCGAAACCAGCGATGGCGGGCCAGCACATGGGCCTTACTGTGTTCTTGAGCACTGCAACCGAGCTGTACTGGAACAGGCCGAAACTGAAATTAAACGCTATGTGAGACGCTTTAAAGGCCATTCACTGGAAGACTGATGAACCCGGTACATCCACCAGCATGAGGATGTACCTGACTTCGATAGCCGCTGCCGGGCTGTGCCTCCTGAGCAGCAGAGGACAAGGTACGGATATGCCAGACAATAAACCCCGGATGACTGCCGCTGAAATGACTGAGCGAGCCTATCACTTCTTCCTGGACGCAAAGGGTCTGTCCCCTCGTGCCGGGCAGGTAGACATGATGGCGTTTTGCAGCGCAGTCGTTAACGCTACCCCCGCTGAGGAGCAGTATCGCGTCGGGGTTATTGAGGCCGGTACGGGGACAGGGAAAACACTCGGGTATTGTCTGCCGCTGATCCCCCTGGCGATGGAAAAGCATAAGACGCTGATCATCTCCACGGCAACCGTTGCGCTTCAGGAACAAATCATCTCCAAGGATCTGCCAGAAATACAGGCGAGAGCGGGCCTGAGCTTCTCCTATGCGATGGCGAAGGGCCGTAGCCGTTACTTCTGCCAGATGCGCTGTGACGTTCATATGGAAAGCGAGATGAATGCCTATGGCTACATCCGCGATGATGTGGAGGATATCAGCAAGGCCTTTGCTGGTGGTCACTGGACAGGAGAGCGTGATTCCTATCCTGATGAGATCAATGAGGCGGTATGGGGTCGGGTCAATGCTATTGGCAGTCAGTGCCCTAAAAAGCGTTGCCCACATTATCACCGTTGTCCGTTCTTCCTCGCCCGCGCCCTGCTGGAGTCGGTGGATGTGGTTATCGCCAACCATGACATCGTATTGTCTGACCTGTCACTGGGAGGCGGTATTATCCTTCCCCCGCAGGAAGAGTCCATTTATGTGTTCGACGAAGGTCACCACGTTCCGCAGAAAGCAATTAACCACTTTGCGACCTCCGCCTCTCTCGATGCCAGCAGGCATTTCATGAGCGAAATCTTCGACATGGTAATGACCATGCCAGAGTCCTACGGCGGGACTATGGAAAAGCACGTGCAGCAGCTGGTGGAGCTTGCGGGCCATGCCGGTGATGAGCTCGGTGAGCTGCGGGGGACACTTTTACGCTCCCTGAACTGGCGAAACGATCACGAAATGCCAAATGGCACGGAATCGGACATCTATCGCTTCCCGGAAGGTTTCGTTCCTGAAGATATTGCGGCCCTGTTTAAGCCTGGGTTAAAGACAGTAAACGAGATGCAGAATATCGTTGTGAAAATGACGGCGATTGTAGATGAGGCCGGGCGGGATATCAGCGAGGAAGAACTGGCCCTTCAAAAGATGGCTGTCGGCGAGCTGGCAAATCGCCTGGCGGGTATGCATCAGGCTCTGGCCTCATACTGCGGGAATAAAACCGTCTCTGGTATGCCTATGGCCCGGTGGATTAACGTCCGTCGTACTAAACGCAGCACCGAAGTGGTGATTAATTGCAGTCCGGTCTATGCGGGCGAACACCTGAAATCCGAGCTCTGGTCGAAGGCTTATGCCACCATTGTGACCTCGGCAACAATCCGCTCCCTTAGCAAGTTTGACGCATTCCTGGAGCAGGCCGGTCTTCCAGTCGATACACCTACCCTGCTGGCCCGCAGCCCGTTTGATTACCAGAACAACGGCGTGTTGTTCATCCCCCGTATGCGCTCGGTTCCGACCAATCATGAAGAACATACGGCGGAGATCATCGAACTCCTTCCCAAACTGGTGCTTCGGCTTCAGGGTTGCCTCGTGCTGTTCGCCTCCCGCAGGCAGATGGAAGAAGTCAGCAAGGCGATGCCTCAACACATTTCACCGCTTCTGCTGATACAGGGGGCACTTCCAAAACGGGAAATACTGCTGCGCCATAAGCTCAGAATCGACCGTGGTGAGCCGAGCATTATCTTTGGTATGGCTTCTTTCAGTGAAGGGGTGGATCTGCCTGGCGTGTACTGCAACAACGTCATCATTGCCAAGCTGCCTTTTAGCGTTCCGACCGACCCGGTGGGCCAGACCCTGACGGAGTGGCTGGAGAAAAACGGGCGTGATGCTTTCCGGGAAATCTCGATACCGGAGGCCTGCCTCAAACTGACCCAGTCCGTTGGTCGGCTTATCCGCACAGAGAGCGATACCGGCGCGGTGACTATCCTGGATAAACGCCTGAAGACAAAAGCCTACGGGAAAGACATCCTCGCATCCCTGCCCCCTTTCAGGCGCGAAATTCGTTAATCAACAGTCGAGAGGTTGCTATGCATAAAATTGAATGCCCACGCTGTCTGGGTGGTAAGGGTGAGATCCGAGCGTTCCGGCACGTTCAAGGCGGTGTGTGTTTTCGCTGCAAGGGCCGGGGGTATGTCGAGGTGAAAACCATCCCGAAGCCTTCTATCCGGTTTGTTGCTATGCAGAAATGGGCAAATCCAGAGGACGTTAACTACAACAATGGGGATTTTATCAGGACGTTCTATTTCAAGGCCCGAAGTCAGGCTGAAGCAACAAAGAAGCTTCAGAAAAAACTCGGCGCGTCAGGTCGTGAGTTTTATGCCACTCCTGCGGATGATGTCCAGCAATAAATGGGGGCGTTTTGTAGTGGTTTATTCACTCTGAAATCTATCACTCTGGTTATGATTGGTTTCGAAACAAATGACAGGTGGTAACACATGAAAAACCAGGCTAAAACACAACATTCTGTTTTTAAGTTCATTCGAGCTGCGATTCCGGTAACAGTTCTATCGGCTATACAGTACGCTGTCATTTCTACATTGCTGGTGGTTGGAAAAATTGACCTTCAATGGTCGGAACTCGCTACATCACTTCCGTTATGTATTATTGCAATATTCTCAACAGCATTTGTATTTTACGACCCAAATGAATATGAGTACTTTCTTTCAGTGCTGGGAATGCTTACCGTTTGGGTTTTAGTGTTTATTGCATCAATACTCCTACTTGTAATCGCGCGAGGTTTTTCCTTCATCACAAGCAATTATGTAACATATGCTGAATTGGCTTCCTATTCCATACAGATAGGAATGATGATTGTATTTTACTTCAAGAGGGATAGTCTTAATCAACAGACCCTATAGATACAGTATTTCGCGATTAATATTATCATTGAACATTAACGCACAAAATTTACCCCCACGTCATACAAGGTTACCGATGCAATGAAAAATAAAATTATCGATGCAAAACTTGCATTTTTTAAAGTAGAGGGAACTCCAAGTACTGGTCACGTTGTGGTTATCGGGAAACCATCATCTGGGAAAAGTTTCTGCCTTACTGATGAAATAACGCGTTTGTTAAAAGCAGGTAAAAACCACGAAAATTAATTTGAATATTGCAAGCGGGGTTTGCTATGACATCAATTATTACCACTTTATATGAAAAACTTTCATTTCGTGTGCTCGCAGTTCCGCTGATTATTTTCAGCATTGAATTTTTGATATGGGCAGTGCTTATTCGAGAAAATGTTATATCCGGGGACTGGCCTTTGTATAGAACTTGTTTGTTCGCTTGTTTTTCCTCGCTGATTATAACTGGATTCACATTCCAGAATCCTGAAGGCAGTGATTTCCTAAAGGCAGCAGCAGGTCTCCTTGGATGTCTGGCCTTGGGGGGATTGATAATTATTATTTATTATATTGGCACTCTCGAATTTCCGATTATCACTGCCAAGATGGTTTGGATTTTCATGATGGCAAGCTTTACGTCTCAGCTTTTCACTTGCCTGATGAAATCGATGACTGATTAATTTGAAGTTCAGCAAAAACAATTGCAGAGCAAAGTTATTTATTCACTCATTTTGCGATCTAAGTATGCTTACGCTGAAGTAACCGAAAAGTACCTTTCTTGAAAAGTTTTTTCGGGATTTTAGGAGAAATGGATAATGGCATTCTCACTTACTTTCCATCAATACATTCTGGAGTAATAACATGTTTACTTTAGTTCTCGTGATTGGGCTTTATTCAAGTGGTCTTAATCCAAGTGGTGTCACCTCTCAGAAAATACCTGACTACAAAACCTATGATGAATGCCAGAGTGCCGCGCCTAAAGCAAAGCGTGGGGAAACTATCACCATCTTAAGTTATTGCATTCCCCAGCCTGCGGATAAGACAAAGGCGTAAAGGCTTCGCTATATGTGAATTATCGAAGGGGTGTCCATTTCATACCCGATTACTTCGTCAATTGTCGACCGGTGGGATAATAGGATTAAAACAGTTTTTAGCTTCACGATATTATGGAGAAACCGCCGTCATGCACCCATTCGATTCGGTCAGAGTAAAACTGAGTTTTGCCGGAAAGCCACCAGCGGCTTTACTGCAAAGCGCCCTATTTCTTGAAAATCAGCGTCCCGAATCCTCCAGTTGGAGCGACCCGGGCACGGCGGGTAATACACTGCTTCGCGACATCCTCCGGTCACAACCGGTTGAACTGAGCACTCTACAAGGCGTGGTTAATCTGACTACTGGCAACCTCGGTAAAGCCGAATGTAGTGAGTTGCTTGCACTGATGGGCCTTCGTAGCTTCGGTGAAGAAGCTGCTGAGTTAATGGTTCGCAATGCGTCAATGGTTTTTGCGAGTGGACAGGCTAATGCAAAGAACCTGATTCGCATGGAAGTCACTAAATCACACCTTACTTCTGATAAGCAGGTCATTGTCAGTACTGAAACCCTTGAGCGGCGTATGTACGTCATGAACAGCAACGGTATCTGCTTCGTCGTTGAGCCTGAGATCTGCCTTGATGCCGAGAAACTGCCGGGCGCGGATTTCTTTATCACTGAAGACGAAATGGATGCTGCGGGCGTGAGCCGCTGGGGTGAAAACGGCAGTCAGCACTGGCGATGCATGGTTACCTGGTTCAATGGCAGTAGCACCATCATGAACGAAATGGGACACATGTACGAGCTCGGTGATGAACCTGAAATTCGGCTCAATAGCTTCGGTGGATAAAGCCCACCAGCGAGGAAATACGATGAGACACGATAACGTCAAGCCCTGCCCTTTCTGCGGTTGTTCATCTATCCGGGTTCGGGAGATTTCGAATAATTTTCGCGCCTGCTGCAATTCCTGTGAGGCCACGGTGGCGTTTCAGGACTCCGAACAAGCCGCTGTGACGCGCTGGAATACCCGCGCTGAAGAGAAACAATCTGGCGGACTCCAGTCAGCATAAATTAAGCCCCGGGCTGCTCTGGGCCTGAATACCGATAAGAGGAAACACCGACATGAAATTTTACATCAGCGACGTTTTATGGAAATCCGGGCAGGCATTCATTTTCTCGTTTGTCACTGCTCCGGCAGTTGCGTTACTGCTCATTCTGTTCTGCACAGTTCTTACCAGTTCACCATCCAAGGTCTTCCTCGATCAGGCCCGTAGTCTGGTTGGAAATGCCACCAGCACCTCGGTCATGGTTTGCCCTGAAGAGAAAGCAGTGTTTGCCGCGTTCCGCTCCTCAGAATGCCAGCGACACGTGGTGAATGCCGATGATGCCATTAAACAATGGGACTCGCTGTTGCTCAAAGGCTACCTGATAGTGGCGGGTATCGCTCTTATCTGCTGGATGGTAAGCGAGGCAGTTAACTACCGCAGAAAGCCGTGGCGCTATGGGATCCGTCCCTCTGATATGACATTTAGCTATACAAAACTCGTGCCGAAAGAATCCGATGATGACGCGGATAAATAACCACTCATTTAGCACGGCAGACAGCCGGTCAATGCCAGCAGCACAGGGGGCAGTATGGGTAGACCTACAGGCAATATCGTCAGACTCACAAAATCAACAGGCCGCAGCAGCGACTTTTTCGGGCCATGTGAGTTGTGTGGAAAACATATGTCAGAAGCATTCCGTACCCGAAAAGCGCGTGAGTGGCAGCGTGAAAATGGCGAACTCTATTACGGCCATGATTCCGCCGTCATGTATGCACATGAAAAATGCATTCTGAATCTGGAAAGCAAATTTACCTCAAATTAACGACTGGTGAGATTTATGAAAATACCTCTGGGTAAGACGTTCCCAATTTTTTTTATCTTATTGGTGGTGGTGCTGGGGGGCGCTATCGCCGAGAAACTGCTATGGGAGGGACACCTCTATCCCGATTTTCTTATCAGTGATGCCTATGTGGCGAAAGATACTCAATTGCAGGCCAGTAACGACACAACACTGTTGAAGCAGTGCTACGCTCAGCACTTAACTGGATGTGAAAAGTATTATAGAAGCTTCAGCCAACTGGAGGTCAGGGGTAACGATCTCAAGTCGCTGTGTAAAGTCCTGACAAATAACACTGATCTGGACGTCTTTCAGAGTGATGCTCAATTGCTGGTTCGTTGCTCACGATGGAATGTTTTCCGTGTAATTCCATTTAAACCTACAGATAACGCAACTGATAAATTTAAGCCAATGGTCGATATGGTTGGGAGCTGGATGGCCTACAACCGGCTCTCAAAAGAGCTACTTCATGAAGATCCGGTCGATATCTTTTTTGTTGGACTGGATGAGGGAAAAAAGCAACTATCCCTGAAATATTGCTTTACCGGGGTTGATCAAATTCCTCCTCAAGTAGCTTTCCAGCGATGTGACACCGAGTCGGATACGACTAAAACCCAGAGTGACAAATCATGATGACATTTCTCGCTAATTTGCATCGCCATACTACGGCCTGCCGCAGCTTCGCATTCTTCACTCTGGTCTCCGGCCCGGCGATTGCTTTATTTATCACGTTCATCTGCATGAACTATTCAGGTTCACCTTCAGCGCATCTGGTTAGTGCAGCCAGGGCTGTCATTGATGGTGCTCCGGTCGGCAAACTAATGGTATGTACCGAAGAGCCACAATCCACGACTCCCCCGACACTTATCGAATCTCCCTGCGTTCGCGAGGCGGTCGATGAATCAATAGTAACCGCGAAGTGGGATTCAAACTTCCGAATGGTTTACGCAATGCTTGCTCTGCTTTCTTCTGTTATCTGGTGTCTAGTGAGCGCCACACGAGCGAACATATTCAAGGACGCTAAACCCCCTACTCGATAAGCCTGTCAATTCTCAAATAAAATGATGAAAAGTTGTGAAATTAAGGAGTGATGATGAACATAAATTACAGTATTAATAACAGTGTGCTCATGATGATGAGTGAGTTTATGATTACAGCTTTTGTAATCGTAATACTTTTTGTGATTGTATTAGTATATAACAAAGCGTTTAAGTCTGAATTAAGCATAAAAATATTTTGTTTTAGTCAGTTAACAGCCATTTTCATTTCCGTATTAGAAATAACAACAAAAAGAACAAATGCTGGAAGTATCAGTATTACATGGAGTGACGGCATCCATCAGTTTTATACTCACGTTTTTCTGGGGTTTGCTTTTTCTTTCTTACTTTTTTTGCTTGGTCTTTATGACTACAAAATGAAAGGCAACAAAGATGGTTTAAAGGATTGCAAAAAACATGTTTTACCGTGTTTCATAGGGAGTTGGTTCGTATTAATAATATTCTTTTTCTCCGCTTCGCCTTTGCGCTATGAGGAGAATTTGATTACGGATGCTCGCGTCGTAGCTTCGGATCCCAATCGAACCACAATTATCTATGCTGATGGGTTCTACTGGCTATTTGATATGGATAGAAATGAATTTGATAAGTCTATATCCAGAGAGATAGTCAGAGGCAACTACAAGATGTTATGTACTTCAGATACACCAGCTACCTGCTGGGCGGGCAGAAAATTCCCCAAAAACACATCACTGGATAAAGTTTTATGAAAGATTGTAACGCTGAGAAATATAGCTATTCATGTCTTTTCGCAGCGGTATTTAGACCAGGTGAAATGCCTGTCATTTCCGCGTTCCGGGCGCGGTATTGGGCTCTAATCATTCGATGGGCATTGCGTTTCGGTTACACCGTTTGCCTGATTGGCAGCACTGGAACCGGAAAAAGTTACCTCATCGAAAGAACGCTACCAGGACGGATCATTGATGCCCGACTGTTACTGGTAAAGAATGATTGGCATGGCCCTGTGCCATTCAGTTTGCGCGGTGCAAAGCCCGGCCCAGTTGGCATTGATGAGTCGTCCAGCTTTTCAGAGGAAACGCTGCGTCAGAACGCGGAGAACCTGAAAGAAAGAGGGGTAGTGTATACAGCACAAAGCATTGATAAAGCAGCTAAAGTTGCAGCCAACCTGCCAAACAGGCGTGTGTTGCTTATCATGATTGGAAAAACGTAGCCTCTGCGGTCTAGGCCATCTGACCTGCTGAACTGACGCAGTAGACTCTCTCGGAGGCAAACAAATTTGCTGGTGGGATAAAATGGGCGCATACTTAAAGCACGTGTAATCGACACGTGCTTTTTTATTGGAGGACACATGCAGGCTACAGCTGCTCGCCAGAAAAAAACCGTCAGTGTCACCCTTGAGCCAATGCTCGTACAGCAGGCAAAAGACGCTGGGATTAACTTGTCCGCCACGCTGGCAGAAGCGCTTCAGAGCAAACTGAAGGCCAGTGCAGCGGAAGAATGGAAACGACAGAATCGTGCTGGTATTCAGGAGTTGAACCGCATCACTGAAGAGCATGGGTTACTGTCTGACGAATACAGGACGTTCTGATAATGCAATATACCGTTTACCGCAATCCCGGCAACAGCCAGGCATACCCTTACCTGCTGGATATACAGAGCGACATCATTGGCGAGTTAAATACCCGCCTGGTGATCCCCCTTCATCGGCTTAAAAAAGGAGCCTCGGCCCCGGTTGCGCGATTAACTCCGGTCATACAGGTGGAAGGGAATGACGTTATCCTGATGACGCATGAAATGGCTTCAGTCCGCGTGAAGCAGCTCGGTCAGGCGGTCATGGACGCATCTCCGTTCCGGCACACTATCAAAAGTGCGGTGGACTTCCTGCTGGATGGTTTCTGACAGAGATAATGAGCGAGAAAATGATGAAGCAAAATGAACTGCTGGAAGTGGCAAAAGCCATGCGCGATTATATTGATGCCCTCCCTACCGATGTCGTTGCAGCATTACCGGTGATGCCGGGATTTGATCGAGACTGGGCCGACGAAGTCATTTACGAAGCCGAATCCGCCAGCAAATAACCCCCCGTCTGCGCCCGTTTCATCTGAATTCGGGCCGTCACAATCTTTCTGATTTTATTGAGAAAACAGCCTCTTTTTGTCCCCTTTTTTCCTTCGTCAGCAGACTCAGTCGTTCGATAATAAAAACAGACCAACACAACCACTGAGGTGTTTCATGTTAGCGATTATCCCGGCAGCAGGCACTGACAAGGTTTTTAAAACCTCCCTCAAACACGTGCTCGATGAGGACTTCCTGTTTGCAATGGCTTCAAAAGCAAGCGCGACGTACATTTCATCCCATATCAGCGATGACGGTGAGGGCACAGTGTTTTTCAGTCTGAGCGACTGGGATAACCTCAAGCCTTCCTTATCGGCTGATGGCTGGGATGGCGATACGATGCCCGGCTTCATTGATTTGCTGGATGCAATCGCAGCGCAGGGCTATAACACCGTCGAATTCCACATTTCTCACCCACTGGTGGTTGGCGCGGTCTGGTTCACCGATGAGTATTACTTCACGGTTACCCCGCTGGCGTATGACCTTGCCACGCTGGATGGTCAGTTTGTTCTGCCGGATGGCTCTTCCTACCGGCTGGATGACCTTGATGAAGTCAGCTATGACGAAATGACCGACTACTTTGACGGCATTATCGAAGTCGATGGCGATACCATGCTGGGTGTAAAGCGTAACGACGATGACACCGTAAACGTCAGCAAAATCGAAAGCTAACCCCTCCTCCCCGGTGTCGGTATCCGCCGCGCCGGGCTATTTTCCTGCCATCATCCTCTGGAGTGTTTCATGAAAGACCGTTTTTATCTGGTCAGCTTGCGTGACACCGTTGGTAGCAATACCGCTTTTCATAGCCATCACGGCAGAGGTTACAGCACCGATCAGCGTAATGCCCGGGTTTACACCCGCGAGGAAGCACAACGCGCATGGAATACGGGACGGGAGTTTGACCTGCCGGTTGATGCCGATGCAGTCGACCGCCATCTCGTGTTTCATGTTGATCATCAGTTTGTACCGGGAAAAACCATTCTCTCCGAAAGCGCCACCAAATATGTCGGCTTCGTTAATGGCCAATGGGACGGAAACGATCTGTTCTGGCTGGCTGATGCGGGTACTACCACGGATTTTTCCCTTGCCAGAGTTTTTGACTCACCACAGGCAGATAGACCTGATGTCGTCTGGTTACCCCATCACATCCCTGACGCTGCAAAGCGCCCTACCTTCAGTGTTGAGCGGATAGACCGCCGTAAAATGACGCAGGGGGCCGGTCTGCTGATGCCTGCCTGGCTGAAACGCCAAAATCGCCGACAGTCAAAGGGGCTGACTCGCTGGAATTGCCCCGGGTGTGGCCGTATTTCATGGCAACAGAATCCGTATGATTTTGATGGTTGCCGGTTCTGCATATAGTCAACTACCGCGAGAGGCCTCTATGTTCCGATTATTACAGAAGTGGTTAGTCAGGTTTACCTGTCAGGACGATATAGATTGTATGTCGACCCGGCGCTCTGCGGGCGAGTTCTGGCTGGAAATAGATGCCCGTCGTCACTGGATTTTCCTGGACATCGACGGTGTACTCCACCGGGCGGAAAACGGGTCACTGGAGTTTATGCCTGTGCTGGATCACGTGCTGACGCAATGCCCGCAGACGGGAATTATCCTTTCCACAAACTGGCGTACCGGCGTACCCCGGGAGATGGTGCTGAGTCATTTCCCTGCGGGTATACGCGATCGGATTGCTGGACTCAATCCCGATCTGGATGGGCTGGTGAATAACCACGTGCGTTATCACGAATGCATGGCGGTCGTTAAACGGTTCGGCCTACAGCATTACACCTTCGTGGACGATACCGCTCGACTCTTTCCAACTGACTGCCCTGCCCTGTTCCTGACTCACCGGCACGAGGGGCTGAATGCAACGCAGGGTAGCGCTTTGATAGACCGGATTCGGTTAATGAAATGACCGGTTTAAGGCTGAATACAAATTATTAATGAGGATGCGTTATGAATGAAATCCCACAATACGTCTATGACCTGATCGGTATTTGCCTCTTTGTTGGAATGTGGGTCGGAGGCGTTCTGCTTATTTGGTTTATTTTCTCTAATGGAGAGAGCGACGAATAGCCAGGCAACTGGCGCAACTGATGTTGCAGGATGGCCCCAACAATATCTTACCTGCTTACGCTCTGATTACCCGCGCAACGCTTCGTCAGAAGCGGAAAGCTGGGATAATGAATATATCCCGTATACACCAGGCTATCCCAATGAAAATTACTGTGTTTACTGCCCCTGATTGTCCGAAATGTCGCATGACGCTTACCCGCTTTTCTCTGGCTGGGGTGGACGTGAATGAGATCCCGCTGGTGGACAACGCAGATCTCGTTCGCCTGACACAAAATACCGGTGCGCCGCTGGTGGTGGTGGTCAACGATTCGGGCCGTGTGACGGGTTGGGGTGGGTTCCGGCCAGATCTTATTGCGACAACTGCCAATGGCTGGAGTGTCGGGTCACTCGATATCCCCCCGTCGCTGGTTAATCACGTCCTTCACTGAGGTAAACGCCATGCACAATATCTCTGTCGAAATCCCTGCGGCCCTCGGCGTACATCCTCCTTCAGGAGCGGATGTCGTGCTTATAGACGATCTGAATAACGCCCTCGCCGGTGCTGGCTTACCGCAACTGAAGATAGAGCCGATAACGTGGACACCGCCATCAGGCCGACCGGTGATCTACCGGTCTGAGGTTCCCGATATCCTGCGCATTGCAGGTATAAACCCTGACACCTCTGACATGGTGAAAACCTTCTGTTCCGGGCCACTGCCGATTGACGATAACGAGCTGGATGCCCTTCTGGAGATGCGCGAACGGGACGGTCATAGCGAAAGCTTCAGGATCGCGCTCTGTGGGGCGCTGGACGCGATTCTCATTCGACTCTACTCAGCAGAGCGTCAGCTTCGTTGAAACGCCAGTAAAGACGCTGGTGGCCTCATATGAGGTATCAATCGGCTCGGTTCCGTCTCAATAATTTAAAGAGAGCACGGTATATGAGTCCTGAAGAAGAAAAAGTGCTGCATCAGCGGCTGATACAGCTTGGCGATATGATGGGGGATGGCCTGCACTATGAGCGCGACGGTCAATGGATCACCCGGGAGTACAAAGCCACGTTGCGGGCGCTGGGGCTTTTGAAGGCTCCCAAGCGTAAGCATAACCCGACCAAAACACTCGCTGTGGATGAGCGAATGGCACAACGTGTGAAGGACGTAGCCTGTACCCAGTGCGCCGGGAAACTGAAACAGGTGCGCTCCGGGTCTCTGAAAGCGCAATGCACCCGGTGCAAAACCAAGTTCACCCTCCTGAAAACCATTAAGTAACTATACCCGCAGCTGGTGGTCACCCCACCAGCATAAAATATACCCGAAACTGTGACACCTGCGCTTGCCTGCCTCAATGTCGTGATAGCTGACAACCCCCACGAAGAAAACAAACCTCACACCTGCGATCGTCGTGATGCAACGATTTTGTCGAGCCAATTATATGAAGAGACTGTTATGAAAGACTTCCATTTCCTGTATGTCGAACTCCTGGTCGAATTGCTTCGACTGGTCAATTTTCTTCTGCCGTTGTGGTTTGGTAGTTGAAAATAGCAGGTAATACCCGGGCAAGACCTTCCCGTTTTTTTAAAATAAAAGGGCGCACATAGCGCCCTGTCAGAAAGGTATTTTGAAGCAGCAGACTACTTACGAAACTCCCATTGTTTAATCAGCTTTTTGACAAACGTCTCGCCATAGATCTCATGTGACTCCATGTATGCACAAAGCTGTATCAGGGTCATCATGCCATCGCGAAGGGTATCGCATGACTCGTTACGGCAATAGGCCGTGAGTTTGTACATATTCGCCCCGCAAACGTCCGGGTTGTAGAGATTAACAATCAGGCTTGCCGCGAATTTCTTTCTCTCTGCGATAGCGCCCAGATAAGCCAGCTCCCTTTTCAGGTCTTCCGGGATAGGTGTGACAGCACACGCTCGCGGGTTCAGGTTTATCTGGATATGGTCAAAGTCGAGTTCCTGCATTGTCCTGGTTCCTTCTGCTGATATTCGGTATCCGTCTGCCGGGCCACACGATTCTGCATGTAATGCCCTTCATATCACCATTGTACCGGATACCTGCAATTTGCCCCGTAACTACCGGTGCTGATGATAAAAAATATCTTTATTTTGCGAACGATATACACCAGTCCGTCCTGATTTCGTCAGCTGAATTGTGCCGGGTAAGCTGGTTGCCATGTGAGTGACCTAATGGAGAACACCATGCAGCACACTGCAACCACACACCCGCAACCGGCTAACACCGTGAGTATCGTCAGTACGACCTACGGTCAGACGCTGGTGGTACTGAACGGGAAATGTCTCTACTGCGCACCACCAGAGCGAGGAGACGAAGCCCGGCAGCTGGCATCAACCACTGCCGGGGCACTCAACGTGCCGGTCGATGTCGTCCACCTCGATACATTTGCTACCGATACAACCGAAAGCCAGCTGATGGCCCGCTTTGAAAACCAGAATGCCGGGCCGTGGTATAGCCATGCGTTTACCATCGCGTTCAGTGTTGAATACCCGGCGAAGAGTAGCGATGACATTCCACCAGCGGAATTACACCGTGCATTGATGAAGCGGGCCAGAGAGTTTACCGGTGATCTGGATGCGCTGGTGGAAGCCTGCGGGGCATCTTATGACAGTTATCAGATGGGGTAACTCCTGCTGGAAATGACCGCATTCTGCTGGCGTTTTCAATGAGATATCGCCAGCCGCTTTGGTAGAGTTTTCCAGATAGCAAGCGAACATCATAGCCAGTGGCAAGAGGTAAACCTATATGAATTCTGTCTGTCTTGATTACGAGAAAGTGGATTTTCTGGCGAATCTCCTGATCCCCACCCTCGCCAGACACCCCATCAGTAACAGTTTCCCGGAGCGCGGCCTCGCACTTAAGGAAAAGCACCCTGAGCTGGTGGGCTGGCCCGAGCGCAAACTGGGTGAAGTGGAAAATTACCAGAATGCACTGTCCAGACAGCTACCGAGCCTGAACAGCATGTCCTTGCCGGAGTTTATCGACTTCATTCTCACCCCGCATGTCGCGGAGTATGTTCTTGAGCAGGTTGGCACTCCGCTTGCTGAAGAAACCATGCAGCTGTTTATGGCGAAAGTGAAGGCATAACGCGGTTTTCAGCCCCATATACTCCAGATCATAACCGGCCTTAATGGTCGGTTTTTTTTGTGAATTTTCTGCCCCGAAAGCCTTCGTCACCTGCGGGGAGCGTGGTTAACTGGTTATGTAAACAAAACGAACAACACACATAACTACAGGGGTCTACCATGTTAAATCCAGCTATCTGCGCCATGTTCATGTTTCAGGGCTTCCAGCATGAAGTCTCCCGTCTGACCGCATTATCAGTGGCTAATCCTATCCCCCTCACCTTCAACTGTGACAGCGTACAGACAATGATCTGTGAAACGCTGGCTGGTGGCGAAATTGAATGTGCTCACTGGATGTTGGATGCCGCAGAGCAGATCTGTAAAGCCTGCGAACCTGCGTATCAGGCATCTGAAGAACCGGGAGTCTGGTACTACGACATTGCTGAACGTCTGGGCGCTGAAGTGGCCTGCCGTTGCGTAAAAGGTGATATCAGCACTGACCAATTGGTCGCTGTTGCAGTTAACCTCACTGAGTCATGGAACACGCTGAGCGAAGACAGCAATCAGGAGCCTGATTGCGGATCATATGAAAATACCGTCAGGACGTTGGTAGAACGTGCTGATACAGCAGAAGCGGCTTGCGTAGAAGCAGTCAGAATCCTTGATGGTGGTGAGCGGCAGGCGTTATCAAAGGCGATAGCAATTCTTCGCCCTGTGGCCGCAACGTTGCAGTAGATAGTGGCAGAACACCAATACACACAACACTCACTACAGGAAAATGACCATGAAACTCACCGTATCGACTCGCCCGGTAAGAATTGAAGGGAATTATGTCTCTGTCGTCTTTAATCGTTCCCATAACTCCATGCCGGAAACAGCAGAGGTTAAAAATGCCGATCAGGCGCGGGCATTCATCAACGATTACATCGCCCGTAATATCAACGAAACGCCGATGCATCTGGTGCTGACAAAAGAGGGCCGGGCATTTGGCGGGTTCGACGCGCTGAATAGTAGCCTTCCGCCCGCGATTGAATCATCAACCCGTTTGTAATGACTGACTGGTGGCGCTCAGTGAGGAGCGTCACCCGGCATCACGGAGGGAGTTGCAAGAGTTCTGATTAGCCTTTCCTGACCCACGCCCAAAGCATCGCACCCGCCAACACCGTCAGCATCAGAGCAAACACGGAACCAACCAGACTCGCATCGCCATTCTTGCCGGAGTAACCGCAGGTTTGAGATGCGTCACCAACTGCCTGACAAATTGAATCGGGATCAAGTCCCCAGTAGACAAAGGCGAACAAGGCAATTACAGAGATAAACGCTTTAGCGACTTTCGCTTTCTGAATCATCAGAGACACCTCAGTTCGTCAATGCCGGGGAGTTGCCTGTGTGTTATTTCAGGCGGGAATCAAACCGGAACGGAATTTTCTTAACCGTAGCCATCAGGTCAAAGAGTTCAGGGTGTGCCGGATTCAGCAAGTAGTTAAATTCAACCGGAGACAACGCACTTGGAATACGCAGCGCGATAGAAGAACCGCTTTCAGCCCAGTTATCACCGTAGAGCGCCAGCTCAGCAGGAGCATCCTCACTCGCCCAGTTATCAGGGAGACGGCTCATGTCGAAGGTCTGGATCTGATCATCCGGTACATCAAGACTCAGCAGTGTAAAGTCGTCCAGTAACTGCGGCGCGTGAATGTGTACCAGCGTTTCAAGCATGGTAAGGCTGGCCGTTTCAGACAGGTAGACCATTGCAGTGCCTACGCTGTTCCAGCGGCCCCCCGTTTCTTTCGCACCCAGACCAGACCACGCAGTCATCAGATAACGGGTCTTGGTCAGTCGGTAAAGGATCACGAGTATACCCCGTGCTCAATACGCGTAATCAGGCGCATCACTTCAAGCGCACCTGTCTCAGAAGAAACAAGCTCTGCCGGTGATTTCCAGCTCAGACCACGGTTCGCTTCGTTCAGCCATTTGTGCGCCGCTTCTTTGTCACCTTCAAACAGCTCTACAGCGCGTTCAATTACGCGGATAATGCGCACCAGACGTTCGCTCTGATCGGCAGTGAAACGGTCTTTGATGCTACGATTAAACGTCGTATTAGGTATACCCGACATTTTGCGCAGCTCAGACGGCGTGATGTTAGCCCATTCAGAAATGTGCTTAGCTACTGTGCCATCGAGACCGTGATTGATTTTATCCATCAGCGCGATACCGTCATTATCCAGCCCAGCAACCTGCCATAAGCAGTGCTGATTCGTTTTGGTAACGTCTGGAGAAAAAACTTTCATCGTCATAACTAGCCCTCCCATTTGGTAATTCAATTATACCATATGGAACACTAACGGCAATCTTTTAACCATCAGACAACCTCAGCGCCCTTCGTCACCAGCCCCACCTGCCAGATAATAGGTCAATAACGACAAAACTATGACAGGGGGCATCATGCCGAATCTCTTACGTTATGACCAACTGGACTCCTCACGTCAGCCAGCAGCGCGGGCATCAGCCGCTAGTGGCGAATTATGGTGTGCCCGCAACAACGTAAAAAAGCAGGCGGCAGCGTCAAAGGCCGCAATTCACCAGGCAATCAATGATCAGCACCGCATTACCCGGCTGCGAAACACCTTTTCGCTCGCGAAGGATATGCGTGAAAAGCCGGTCGTCTGGATTGAAAAGCGCATCCTCGAAAATCTGTGCATGTTCAATGAGCAGGACGATATGTACCTGTTCACGCAGCAGAACTTTGTCAGCAAACTCTGAACCTCCGGCCCGGCTCGTCGGGCCATTAAAAGGAAACCGATATGACAGACTTCATTGATAAACTGGCAGCGAATGGTGTGGCCTTTACCCTTCAGGACGGACGAATCATCGTTGAAGGCGATCTTCGTGTCGGGTTTACGCTTGAGCCAGAAGATCCGGCAATTCCCTGCGACTATATTCCCGCGAATCTGACCGTGACGAACACCCTGACCATTCTGTCGGGCATTCATAGCATCCCTGCCGGGCTGGTGGCCCGCAATCTGTTTATCAGCTACTCTGAGCTGGAATCTCTCCCTGACAACCTGACCATTACCGGTACGCTCATGGCGAATTCTTCACGTCTTAAGTATCTGCCGGAAAATCTGACGGTGGGCCGCGTTCTGGACATCATGTGTACTGATATCGCCTATCTGCCGGATACGCTGAAAGTAGCTGGCAGTATGATGCTGTCAAACACCCGTATTACCACTTTGCCGGATAACCTGCATCTTGAAGAAAATCTGGCCCTCGAAGCCATGCCGTTGCAAGCGTTGCCAAAAAACCTGAAAGTGGGCCACAGCCTGTATCTGGATGCTGTGGCTCTGAAGCGGATCCCTGAGTGTATATCGTGCCCCGTGATTAACCTGGTTAACCCTGGTAATTTTGAAAATGTCGCGTCAGTCACCGGTATCGGCGGAAAGCCTAACCGCCATGTCTATGCGCTACGTACAGCGCTTGGCGTTCGCGTATGCATGTACGATTTGTCTGTAGACCCGGAAATATTTGGTCTGCTGGTACGTGGCATCTATGATGAACCCACGGCTGAACTACTTGATAAGGCCGCACAACAATGTATTCAGCGTCTGGAGGATATGTATGCTTCTGAAAACGCAGTTCGGCACTGACTCGGGTATGATTTATACCCGGAAGGTGTATCTGCATTACACCGACACTGACGGGCATTCACGCAGCAAGCTGATAAAAGGTTACTACTACCCGGGCGAAGTCCCGGTTGAGTCGTTTTCAGAGCGGGCACTTGCTCCTGGTATGCGCCAGCTGTTGAGTTGCCGCTGCGGCGCAATAAACTGGGTCGCAACTGGTGGTATCAACGAATACCAATGCGACTGCTGCGCAAAGGAAATAACCGTTTACTGACGGTCTGCACGGGGATACCGTTCGACCGGCATACCCATGACAATAAGAGCAGGTGCTAAATGACAAAAGAAGAATCACAATTTTATGCTGGTGCAATCTGGGCCGCATCGACCATTTACCGGATGCATTCTGACTCGGTGGTAGCGAAAGATTTTCTCCGTGAAATTAACGATCTGGATGTGGCAGCAAAATGTGGTGCTGAGTACGACGTTCTCCCATTACGCCTGTTTGTTTTGCGCGATTTACCATTGGGCCACGATGCGGATTATGAAGCCATCAGCTTCGGGCCGGTAGACCGTCACGGCAATATCATCTGCGATCACTCTCAGACTTCGGTCACCGATATCTCCGGCCAGCGAGCGTATGGGGTTTATGCCCGCCGTGCGGGTGAGTCGAATCTGACGCTCATCGACAATCTTGATGATGAAGAAGAAGCCGAACCACTGGCGAAGGTGCTGGCTGAACAGCTCCAGCAAATCAAAGAAGGTCGCTACGATATTTAAGCGTTAGACCACGTACTGCTGGTGGCAATACACTGGCGATTAAGGGGGTTAAGTGACTTAAATGATCCACTGACCTGTCTGTGTAAAGCCTGTTTATCCCAAAGCCGTCTGGTTCACCAGGCGGTTTTTTTATGCCCGGAATAGCAAGCACAACACAAAACGAAACCGATATTATCTTTCTGAAAATACAGGGCTTTTTATGCCCTGGTTTTCTTCGTCACCTGAGTCACTCACCAGATACTGGATACAGAAGCCACAACATGTAACCCGTTATCAGGAGCGACCCATGAAAGCACAAGCTGTTCGTAATCACTCTTTTGGCTCACTGAAGCTCAGCGCAAGCAATGCGGCAGCAGCCGCGCTGGCGCACCCGGTAACCCATTTCTTCATGCTGTTCGCCATCGTGATGTACCTGGTCTATGGCGGTGTAGTACTCGGCATTAAGCCGTAGCATTCCCTGTGGCCGGTCGCCCAACCGGCTTTGCCTCCAACCCTTCTGGAGGTAGTTGTTAACTTCCCCGGTAAACCGGGGATTTTTTTACCCGTAGTTCCAGCGTTCGCCACTGGAGCTAAAACCCACCAGAGCGAATTCCGTAACATAAGCGCTTCTTCTACGTCCGATCAGTACCTTACCCTATGAGCAACCCGTCACACTCTGCTAGCCTTCCTCCCGGAATGAACGACACTCTGATGTCCCTATATATCGAACCGGATATGCCTGGTATCGATGATCTCGTTATAACAATTATTCGGCTTCGGCGTGAGGGCTGGACAGCATCTGAACTGACTTTCCGTATACTTTCGTCAGTTGCATATCAGGTGATTCCTCCAGAGGCGTTTACCGACCCTAAGCATCACCTCCTGAAAGAGTATGTCAGTTTGTCCCGTGAGTTCGGCCTAGTAAGCGGGGCAAGACATAATGCTCACCTCCGTGGTGTCATTCGCAGAGGGATAATGTCGGGAATAGATAGAGCAGAGGTAATACGCCGCGTTCTTTTCTCCCCGCACTATTCAGAACATGAGGAAGATAACCAATCTGATTCGTTCCCTCGTTCGTCGTAACAACCGGGTGGCATTAACGCTTTTTCCCCGAATGTTCCGGTACAAAGCCTTTGGCGTGGTTGAAACAGGATCTGGTTATCCGCGACGGCCTGAACATCAGGAATCCAAAGTTTGTCTACTGGCAGGATATCTCAGAGTCCAGGAAGAAATTCGTGCTTCTCAGGCCCGTCTGGCTTTACTAAATACTGAAATCGAAAAGGAGAATGCTCAGGAGTACGCACGTAACAAAATTCCGGCATCACGGTTGGCTCACTTCAGGCTCTGGTTCACTCGCCGATTTGGTAATGACACATCCCGTTTGATTGAGTCCGTGGACACCTACTGCGAGGAGCAGAATCCAGTAATGGATGAGCAACCGGCTGTATTGCCATTACCACGCGGTCACCTCCCCCATGCAGATATCCGTATGCGCTCCCCGAGCTTCCGCCGAGAGGTTAGCGTTCGCGATGTGCATGTCCAGTCTCAGTTCCGTGAGTTGGTGGATAAGAATTTCGGAAGCCTGTGCGCGGTATCGGGCAAACACCTCAACGGTGTGCTGGAGGCAGCACATATTGAACCAACATCCGTAGCAGGCTGCTATAACGCCAGTAACGGCATTTTGCTATCACCAACATTCCACAGGCTGTTTGACACAAACATGATGGGTATTGATCCTGATACACTACAGATTCACTTCGCCAGCGGTATAGAGTTCCCTGAGTATGAAGGGGTCTGTATAAAACCGTTGTTCTACAATCTGGATAAAAACAGGCTCGGGGCAAGATGGCTTGAATTTAAAGTGAAATCACCTGCGGAGTAAGCCCTCTCCCCTCTTCCATCTCCCTGCCCTATCCAATCTATTTATTGGAAAGGCATAGCAGCATGGAGATAAGTAGCACACAAGTAACTCACCGATAATTCACATAAAAACCATATCAAAACAAATCAATCAGTTTATCGCATTTCCTAGCGCACTTTTAATTCACATTTTATGGACTTTTAATCCAATCCTCTCCTGTTCACTTTGAATTTAAGTGATATCAGTGAATGATAAGGTACGAATAATTCACTAAATAACAACTATGTAAATTCAACAGCATAAAAACCAGAGCGCTATCTTCGGACTGGTTCCAGTAATTGATGGTTTGAGTCCGGCCCGCATGTCATACTGATTTATATCTTTCGTGTAGCCCTGCGGTAGGCACGATTTCATCCCAATACATCCAGTGGCATGTGACTATATGATCGACCAAGCAGAGTTAATGAAGAGTGTTTTAGCGGTTCTGCAAGCCAGAAACGTGTCATTATCAGAGAGCCCTACGCGAATTCTGATGATGCTTCCAACACGGTTACGCGTGAATGTCACTGTAATCGATGCTCAAAATGAACCGTTAACCGCGACACTGATGCTGGATCAGGAAGGTCAAGTGACCTGTAAGCTGGCAACAGACCCCGCTGATACCGTCGTTGATATCAGTCGATATAGAGTATGATTTAAATCTTCGCGTTCCAGCCAGCCGTTCCCAGCTTCGTTGTAGAATATTGCAATAAGCCAATCCCCAGCCAGCCCTGTAATGTAACCGAAGAAAATCGTGCGCAATGCGCACGTAAAAATGTCTGCCCGCCACGCGGGCAATCGCCGTCCAAAAGCTTCGCTCTCAAGCGAAGCAGGCACGGCATGTAAATTCGAATAGAGCCCTCACGGGGCGATTAGGCGAATTCGCGGCCCGCTAGGGCAAAGTCTCAAAGCGTATGGGGGTTAACACCCCCAAAACGCTGTGGAGACTGTTGTGGCTTTTCGGAACTACGATCCCGAAGTACTGACTAAGGGTTGCGGCTGCCACCAGCCCGGCTATCAGGCGACCCAACAATTATTTCTCCGTATCACTTCGTCACCTGCTCAAGGTGATTGAAAATAGAATCACAATTAGAAAGCGGGGAACACACAATGAACACTCAGACAAGAATCAAATTGAAAGGCCTCAAAATCTATACTGGCATGAGCCAGGAAACAGTCTGCTTTAACGCTACTGTCCTCTTCGACGGGCTGAGCATAGGTACAGCTGATAATGATGGGCATGGTGGCGAAACTCGCGTACTGTTCGAACCAGGAAAAAAAGAGCTGTTCCGCCAGGCCGAATCATATGCGAAGGGTCTTCTGCCAATCTGCCTTGGCGAACACAATGGCAAGCCATTTCTCATAGACTCAAACCTGATTGAAGTAATCGACCAGCTTGTCAGTGACGAGGAGCGTAACCGGAAAACTAAATCAAGTTTCAAGAAGGTTTACCGCAAGAAAATCTGCGTCTTACGCGAAGGTAGACTTTGGACAGTGGGCTACAAAAGCCAGGCTCAATACGCTTCATACATCGCACAAATCAAAAAAGAACATGGCCCTGATATCGTTATCCTGGACGATTTGGAACATGATGAAGCTTTCGAGCTGTACAGTAAGCACTTATACGCCTGACCATCAAGCGTGGTAGAATTGGATAATTCTAGCGCAGAGGATCACTATGAAAGTTAAAGAGCTTATCGCCCAGCTTCAGCTACACGACCCTGATGCTGTTGTCGTAATTGCCGGATTTGAAACCCAGAGTACTGGACTGGTTGCCGAGGCCGATACTATTAAAGAATGCGTGACAGTTCCTGTCCAAGCGGACAGCATGACGGGTGACCGTTCGTTGGCAAAGGAGGGTTCACCTTCTGTCTGGTTGGGATGGGGGAATGATTACCGCACGGAGTTCTTCGTTAGTGCCATCAACGACCCGGACGAATTAGCCTAACTATATCGAATACCCAAGAGCCTCTACTTCAGAGGCTTTTTTATTTGATGGGTCTTACGGGAAACCTTGTCATTCATTTACCAATAGTTGCAGGGCGTATCCTCCAGCGCTAAGTCACTTAACCCCCTTAATCGCCAGCCAGCATCTCCGGGTTCTGCCCGACCCGTGGATTACTTAACACCCTTAATCGCCAGTCAGCCTCTCCGGGTTCTGCCCGTACCGTGGGTCACTTAACCCCCTTAATCGCCAGCCAGCCTCTCCGGTTTCTGCCCGTACAGTGGGTCACTTAACCCCCTTAATCGCCAGCCAGCCTCTCCGGTTTCTGCCCGTACCGTGGGTCACTTAACCCCCTTAATCGCCAGCCAGCATCTCCGGGTTCTGCCCGACCCGTGGGTTACTTAACCCCCTTAATCGCCAGTCAGTCTCTCCGGGTTCTGCCCGCCCCGTGGATTACTTAACCCCCTTAATCGCCAGAAGAGAAAGATGATGTGTCATTGAACTGCATTTCGAGATCGCAAAATGAAGAAAAAACAAAATAGAATGTTAGCGTCTCAATCTGATTGCCGTTACAATTATACGCATAGAGCGTCATTTTACGCATTATACGTAAAGTATACGCATATGCGTTTAAATTCATAATTCAGGTTTGAGGGTATGACGAGAATGAATCTAATAGATAAAATTGCCCTTGTCGGGCAACGCATGAAGTCCGAACAAATTTCATTGAAAGAATCGTTACTGGCTTCTTCCCGGGTATCTGTATCAGATGACAGTGTGGAGGGGGTAGATCGCCTTATCTATAACCACTGCCTGAATAAAAAAAATCTCTCCGACTTCTTTGGAAAATCTCGAGTTACCTTCAATAAAATTCTCGCTGATCTCGAAGAAAAAAGGCTGGTGGGTCAACCTATTTATCAGAACAAAAACCACCTTTATACCCGCTGGGATGTCCAGAATATTATGGATGCCCTGGGTTATCCGCGCTATAGAGATTACTACCAGAGCCGAACAATCATTGTTCAGAATCATAAAGGTGGGACAGGAAAAAGCACGACCTCAGTGGCTCTGGCTGTAGCAGCAGCACTTGATCTCCAGTTGAATGCCAGAGTTTTAGTAATTGAATGGGATCCGCAAGGCTCTATTGGTAGCGGTATGATTCAAAGCGTATCTGAAGACGACGTATTCCTGACTGCAATCGACGCAATCCTGGGCGTGTATGAAGAAGGTTCTGAATATAAAAAATACCTCGACATGGGTTACTCTGAGGCTGAAATCATTGAGAATATGCCGTTCTCAACCCATCTGCCAAATCTTGATGTAATTACTGCGTTCCCAACCGATGCGAGATTCAAAGATAAATACTGGCAGTGCAGTAAAGAAGAGCGCACTCAGTTGTTGCTACGATTCAAAGAAGTGATAATGCCAGTCCTGAAAGCTAAGTATGACCTTATTATCTTCGATACCCCTCCAGAAGACTCGCCAATTATCTGGGCCGCTGATGAGGCCGCTGACGGTATTCTTGTCGCAGTTTCTCCGCGAGAATACGACTATGCATCCACAACTGATTTTATGCTGACGATCAGTGAGCGATTCCGTCAGTCTCCCAATAAAGGTGAAAATATTAAATGGTTTAAAGTACTGGCCGTTAACGTCGATGATAAAAGCCCATACGAAAAAATAGTCCTCGATAAGTTAATTCGAACCGTTCAAGACCTGTTTATGGCAACCAATATCAAAAACTCTGAAGCATTCAAAGCAGCTGCGTCACGGGGTAGGTCGGTTCTCGATATTAAGAAATCTGAAGAGTTATGTTCACCAAAGCAGCTGGATATTGCCGAAGAATCCGTAATGTCCGTATATCAACAGTTTATTAATGAGATAAAGAGTTTTTCAGCGAAGGAAGGAGTTAACGCATGAGTGATGAACAGCATATCGGAAACGATAAATCGCGTTATCTAAATACGCCAAAGCGAACCGATGTAGGCCACCGTTCCGGGTTAGCTAACCTTAAGAGTCCCCCTCGCATTAAGAAACTCTTTACCCTTCATAACGGGCGAAAACTTGAAGCTGAGCACGTCACTGTAGCAGCTGAAAATGTCGCTACTGAGACCGCCGTTCACCCAATGAACCCGCGAAATCAGGAAGCGCTTACCACAAACGCAGTACGAGATATCCTGCAACAAATTGAGTCAAGGGGTGTTGATACTGAAGGTGTTGCCGTTAAACGTGATGGCGTGTACCTGCTTATTGAAGGTAGCCGCAGACGTTTTTGCTGTATTGCGGCTCAAAAAGATCTGCCTTTATGGGTGCTACCAGATGATCTATCAGCTGAGGACATCAAGGCGATTATTACCGCTGCACAAACATCACGCCGATTCTCATACCGAGAGGTTGGGCTTCAGTATCTGGAACTAATGCAGGAAAAAGGATTCACCAAAAATGAAGAGCTTGCCCTCTTTCTTGGCATAAGCCATGTGTCAGTCTTTAAACGTATTCAGGCGGCGCGTATTGACGGTTCGTTGATAGCTCTGTTCCCGGATTATGAAGGTATACCAAACTCCTTCTACAGCCGGTTGTCCAAACTTCAGAAATACGTAGAGAGCAACCTTTTCATTCTTGCAGATGTAGTTGATAGGGTGAAAGAAGAAATTGCTAATCTGGACATCAGTGACATCCCGGAAGCGCAGAAAATTGTCATGGCGCAGATCACAAAGGCGGTTGAATTACTCGATCAAAAGCCACCTGCAAAAAGTTGGGAAACCCGTGATCTGGCTAATTTTGCTAATAAGGACAAATACGCCCGTATCAGCAAAAATGCATCGGGCCGTAAAGTTCGCTTTGAATTTAACCGAATGAGTACCGAGCTCATGGCAGAAATTGAAGCATTTATTACGGATAAACTGAGTAGCGAAAAATAACAATTCGCCATTGCTTGATTATCGAAACTGCACCTCCTGGTGCAGTTTTTTTTTGGCCGCAAACCTATTCGTCAGGAGGAGACACCGGTTGATAATAGGAAAAAAACAGCTCATGAGGTGGCTATGCTTTCGGAAAAAATTGTAACCCTGTTTTCAAATGACGCATTAAAGCGTTTCACGATTCTTGAGGCTTACGCCGAGCTAAAACGTCAGGGTACTTTTAGCGTTTTCCTTTCGTTCATCGATCCTCGTACTGATTGTCTCGTAGAGGGTAACTTTCAATTCTACCCGAACCCCGTTAAGACCTACTCAAACATGGGAGTATGCTATCTCACTGAACATCTTGGGCTAACGTTAAAAATCCCAAGCTCTATGGAATGGTGGGCTACACATGAAAAGTCAACATTTCATAACCAAGACATCACCTATCTGAAGGAGGGTGAATACGTAAAGGCAACCATTAAACTGGAAATAGGCTCGCGGATCAGAGTTCCTAATGCGTTCGAAGTTGCCCCTTCCATGTGAACTTAAGGCATATCAAAGTAAATTACTGACGAGGACGGCTATGGCACTCACGATAAAAACAGAAACACTAAAAGCTACCACAAGCCCAACATTTGAGGCTTTACGTAATCGTTATAGCCACCGTAGTTCTGACGATGAGATTGCCGTCGATCCGCTATGTTTATCTCGGGATGATCTGAATGAACTTTTACAGGCATGTCGTGGTGATGGAGAGTCAAAAAATCGACGAGCTCTTGAATCGATCATCACTGCACTGGAAGGTGATTTCGATAAGCCTGTGAGCAGTTTTCCGGCATTCGGTCGTGTGTTACTACAGTATCTGAAGTCAAATCGAATTGATGGCTGGATATACCGACGCGGTCATGACGGCAACCTGTACCCCGGTCTTGTTACAGCAATAAAAGAAGTAAAATCAGAAAAAAACTCTGACCGTCCCCCATCACTATTGTTACAAATCAGCTGGTATGGGTTCGGCGAATATTCGCACTCCAAAAAGGTTTACGGAACCCAGCTTACCGCCCTGAATTTCGAGCCTAATGAGGTGGCGCGGCGCAGTGTCGCTAAGACACTGGCCGACCGTGATATCTACCATGAAACGCATGAGCTGAAACAAGAGTACCTGGAACAACTAACGCGGTTTAAGGAAGTGGTCGACGGGCAATTTGGCAATCAGTTTAAAGCAACCGGCAGGGCTGTCAGAATGGAATCGTATAGCTACAGCGACCGGAATCTGGAAATAGCAGGGCATAAACTGATACACGATTTGCCTGATAGTGAGTGCGATGCCTACGGTGCAGAAGTGGAGTCGCCTCTTTTTGAAGATGACCAGTTTGGCCTTTTACCCGAAATTCCTGTGCAGCGTTATTTTGATCTCTCGCTGCAAGACTTTATCTGGATACATGCCAATAACGTAGAACCATACAAGTATGATAAAGAACTGCCAAAAAAGATGGTTTTGCCGGAAGACCACCGTGATTTACTCGATATACTGACCACGGATATCAGCGCTTTCACCAGCGATATTGTTGAAGGGAAAAGCGCGGGTAACATCATCATGTGCGTGGGCTCACCCGGACTTGGGAAGACATTAACTGCTGAAGTGTATGCAGAGGTCATTGAACGGCCCCTGTACTCAATTCATGCTGGCGCACTGGGAACCAACGCCGATGACATTGAGAAAAATCTGCGGACGATTCTGACCCGGGCTAAACGCTGGAACTGTGTCCTGCTTCTGGACGAAGCCGATGTGTTTGTCATGCAGCGTGGAGCATCACTGACTCAAAATGCCATCGTTGCGGAGTTCCTCCGTACACTGGAGTATTTCGATGGGTTGATGTTCATGACAAGCAACCGGGGTAGTGACATCGATGAGGCTATCATACCAAGATGCGCTGCAATCATTCACTATGATGTGCCGGAGAAATCAGATGCCCAAAAGATCTGGAAGATTATGGGTGAGAACTTTGGCGTGAACATTCCTGATGAACTGGTCAGATCACTTGTAAACACTTACCCAGAACTTCCACCACGTGACATCAAGATGTTGCTACGGCTCACGTTGCGAATGAGCGTGAAAGAGCAGGGGAGTGGTAGCATCCCGACACTGGATATTGTGCGGAAATGCGCGATGTTTCGTGGGATAGAACGAAAGAGAAAAGAAAAAGCCCTGTGATAACGATGCCGGGTTCGCCCGGCATACAACCTGCTGGCCCAGCCCAAAGCAATCCGAGTTCTTCAGCAAAAGCAGCAGCGTGTCGGAAATAACTGTGTTATAACAATTCAGGTGATCATGATGAGAAGTTGATAACAATGTTTAAGCTAAGTCCCATAAGAAAAAAAACAAACAAGCTGCATAAACTCCTTAATAACGGCTATCGTTTCGTAATCATGCATGAAGATGAAATTATTGAACCCTTCCGCTACGAAATAGAAGCCAGACGAAAACTATTCTTTGGCAGAAAACTCCTTTCTATTTCCGACCTCATCGACTCAATAAACGATAGTGTAAAAACCCAAGCAAAACGCGCCCCTTAACTATTCGTCACCTGAATAACTCCAGCTATGATAAACATTATTATCAAGCTTAAAGGTGATACTTATGAAACCGTTTGGGATTTTCTATTCAGTAGAAGGCTGCACTTGTTCACTGTGCCGCTCGCGTGGCTATCGTAAAAACAATGCATACGATAGATCTCTTCGTGTAAGCAAACACCGCGCCCGTCAGCAGGCCAAGCGTGAAATCCGCTCCGCCGTATTCAGCATCGACAATTAAGAAAGGTTGATGATAAATAAGAAGAATAACGAGGATAACAAATGACTGATGAAAACCAAATAAAGGTGCTGTTTTGCATTCTGCGTCGTCGATTCGTGGATTATGTCCCTGAGTTTGAAAACTGTGTAGAAGAACGGGAAGTCATCAATGAAACGCCGAAGGGTTACCGTATGTCCGTCTCCTACGGCACATCAGTTTACCTGCACGCGGATTATGAGTTTTTCGAATCACGTCAGGCAGCGTATCAATGGTGCGCCCGCCGTGTGACCGCTAGCATTGAGAAGATGAAACAAAAAATGCAGGCGGCAGAAGCAACAAAAATAAAACTGATAGAAGCATCCGGGAACTGTGGCGAATAAGATGACACCACGTCAAATTATCCTCTCACATATTACAGCTGAGAAAGCACTCCCACGAGGAACGCTGATCTGGTTATTCTACGAGAATGCCGATGATTTAATCAGCCTGAATGAAGTGGACGATAATCTTGAAAGGTGGCATCAACGAGTTGGGTCGCCTGAAGAAATTCAGGTGATACTGGATATGCCTGATGACGATTCAGAAGTCTGGCTATTCAGCCCAACAAAATTATTCTCCCCACGGGTAAAAACCCCCGTTCTGACAGCCAGAGATAGGGCAGTTGCTCGCTATGGCGTTTCTCGCGTTATGACGGCGGAGAAAGTTGTTTTTCTGTATTCAGGGTATCTTCTGCACCTCTATAGACAGGCATATGGTTTCACCGGCCCTGCGCCTGAAGTTCGGGTCAACTGGAGTGCCAAACATTCATGGGGCGGCAGGAGCTCAATCACTATTTCACCATCGTCCATTTATCCTGACAGTGATACACCGCGCTATCGCTACCATGAGTACGCACATATAGAGCAGCGTAAGGACATCGGAGCATTTTATTCAATCAATCAACTGGATCATATCAAAGGCGTAGTGGCACATGAGCTTGCGCACTTTTGCCAGCGCCACACTGGAAAAGATAATTTTAAATTTGGTTTTCCGGTACTCCCTGAAAAAGATTTCAGAACGGCTCATGGTGATGGGTGGCAGTTCTTGTATGCATTTTTCAGAACAGAATTAAATAAAAGAATTCAGCGATAACCCAAAAAAAGGCATAACCAATGTACCTTCTTTCCATTTTATTATTTACATTTGTTTATCTGTTATCCTTTAATTCTGTTATAGAGGAAAATAGAGACCGCTATTCCATACAGACTTTTGCAATAGTGATGATCACGATATTCCTGATATCAATGCCAGTAACAACAACTTTTGTGTCGTTGATGCTTGAAGAAAACCAGAGAGAGCATCGTGATTTGATTTCCTTCCTGCAAATCAATTCCGTTTGGTTCGCAGGAGCCGGGGGGCTGGTGGCTATCTTCTTGTCAGCCCTGACAATGGTTCGCCTGAAGCAAAAACGTATCCGTCACAAAACATCGAACCTTAACCTCATCGTTGTGGGCCTTTTCGCGGGCGTAGTCTCTTTTGCCAGCGCGTATAAGCATCTAGCTTTCTTCAGTGGGGATGATGCGGGAGTGTTTTTATATGAGGCTATACCAGCCATCGATGACATCGACTGTAACGCGCCAATACTCCTGGTGAAATGGGAACCTGACTCAAAGAAGCCAACTGCATGGCGATGCCCTACGGGCGTTGCATTCAATATCAATAGTCCTACTCCATTCCTACCTTGGGGTTCATATGAGGAAGGGGAGAGTTCAAAACTAAATGAAGTGATGACAATTTTGATGAAAAATGCGGTCAAAATCGAAAAACGTCGCCATCTTGATGTCATCATTACGAGCTAAGGCCTTGTAATCACTGGATTACAGGGCTTTTTTATGTACCCGAAAAAAAAGAGACATTTTGTCCCCAAATACGCTTCGTCACCTGTTTGGTGTGTGTTTAACTGGATTTACAGCAAGCAACGAACCTCGCGACACAATAACTAAAGCGGAGAAACACCATGAACACCGACGTTAAAGCTATCTTCGAACAAAGCCGTACCCTGGAAAATCTGGAAGGCGCTGCGGTACTGATGCGCAGCTTAGACAAAGCGCCATCATCACTCCGAGCACTGAGCGATTTCGTAACCAAAGCGCGTAAAAGCGGCAATACGGAACAGTTCGAAGAAGCCGATATCGGGCGTAACAACGTCTTTGCGGTGAGCCCGTACTGGTTGTTTGTGGAAGAGGGACTGAACCTCCGCGACGTAAATTATGACCGTGCGGTAATGTTCAAACACGCTTATCTGGAACGTCCTCAGTCAGTGCCTGTCATCCGCGTTAAACCAGTAGTAGTGGAAGGCGTAACCCGCCTGAAAATCATTGATGGCCACCACCGTTTTGCTGGCCTGATGATGGCGATTGCTGAGGGCGCGAGCTTCCAGAAAATCACCGTCGAGGAATTTGAAGGCGGCAAGGACGAAGAAGTCTACAACATGATCGAGAGCGCCAACTCCCTTCAGTTGAAGATGGTGGAACGCGCTGAAGGCTTCAAGCGCCTGATTGGCTGGGGTCACACCATTGAGTCGATTGCTCAGCGTCTGGGTGTCTCTCTGGTCACCGTTCGCCGCAGTATCGTGCTGGCAAACGCTGACTTCAGCATCAAGATGCTGGTGAAAGAAGATAAGGTATCTGGTGACGTTGCCGTTGACGTTATTAACGAATGTCAGGGTACTGACCGCGACCCGTATGAAGTCCTGATGGAATCCCTGAAAAAGGCAGAAGGAGCTGGGAAAACCCGCGTCACTGCCAAATTCGTGAGTTCCAAGAAAAAGACTGGCCTGAAACCGAAAGTTATCCGTAAAACCTTCGACAGCCTGTTGCCAACCCTGAGCCAGCTGCGCGACCAGATCCCGCCGCAGCCGGAAGGTGAGCATGAAAATCAGATCGAAATTACGGAAACCGTGCCGGAAGAAGTCGTCTTACGCCTGACTCCTGAAATGGCCCGTACTCTGATGGCTACCCTGGCTGAACTGGAATCAGCAAAACAGGCAGAAGATGCTGAAGCTAATGGTGACAACGACGGTGATAGTGCTGAAAACAACGGCGGTGCTGACGATGCGACTGATGCCGATACCGATGGCGCTAACCAGCAGAATGGTGAAACTGAAGAGACTCAGCTGCACCCGGTGTACTAACCTCCCAGCAGGTCTTTAACAGACCTGCATAAAATTCCTTTTCATTCTGATGGGCCGGATAAACCGGCTCATATTTTTGCACATATAAATGGCCGCATTTTGCTGCCTTAAATTTTTCGATGATAGACAGGAGCGCATTAAAATATCAGGGTTATAGACTTTTTTGGATAGCAATGGGGGTCGCGTTGAATATTCAGACTAATTATATCGAGCTGCAAAATTGGCTCGAAAAGGCAAAAAGTATTTATTCCTCCGCAGGATGCCCGCACGAAAGAGTTGATGATGGCATTTTAAAAATTGCAATGCAGGTAGCGGCTATTAGAAAAACAAAACCAGATATGCTGCATGTATTCCTTCAGGAGTTAATTACTGAGTTCAAGGGTTATAAACTCATTCAGTGCCGATTCAATAAATCCAATTATGAGCATTTTGTTATGACCCCGGAAATTCAGATTCTGATCGGTGGTCTTATGGATAAAGCGTCAGAGGGAATAATGCTGGCTTCTATCTGCCACATGCTACAGGTAGATACGTTATCCGAACTTCTAAGCCTAATCCCAACGGGAATGCCAGACACCGATGTACTGGATGCGCTATGGCGTGATCAGAAGACGCCCGCAGGACTGAACCTGCTTGATGACTTCGTACTTCTGGATACCGTTGCGCTGGCTAATAAGCGGGGGATTGCTGCATGAATGTATCGGCGTTGATTAGTAGCCTCTATGTGACCGTTATCGCCGGGCAGGAGCTGGAAGCAAAAGCTCTGGAGCATCACGAACGCCGTACAGCTGGTCGATTTTGCCGAAAAACACTTTCTGTCCACGCGGTGAAGCGCAAGCCCGGGGTGGAATTTCTGGCGCGGCTGAAAGTCAATTACGCCCGCGCCAACCTGACAAACTGCGACCCCGGTACAGTAGCCGAGCTGAGGCTGGTGGGCCGCTCTGATGAAGCGAATGAGCTCTCTGAAGCAATTCTAAAGGCAATAGCATCCAGTTACCCGGAGTTGGTATCGGAATGCGCACGACAATTACAAAAACAAAAGCTATTCCAGAACCTCTGAGGCCACTTATGACTATGGCGGACATCTCGTTTACCGAAACAGGTGAGACAAAGCAAACAGCTGAATACAGCTTAAAAACCCCTCCGCAATCGATAGAAGCGGAACAGTCCGTGCTGGGCGGGTTAATGCTTGAAAACCAGAGATGGGATGATGTGGCAGAAATCGTTAGTGAGCAGGATTTTAGTTCTCGACCGCATCGCTCAATTTTCTCTGCAATGAGATCGCTCGTTGCGAATCAATTCCCGATTGATTTGATAACCCTCGCTGAGCACATCGAAAACGAGGGAGAAGGTAAGCTGGATAGTCTCGGCGGTTTCGCCTATCTGGCAGAACTGTCAAAAAATACGCCCAGTGCGGCAAATATAATTGCCTACGCGCAGATCGTCAGGGAACGTGCCGTAATCAGGGAAATGATAAAAGTTGCCAACGAAATAACCGAGGCCGGTTACAACCCGGAAGGTAGGACAAGTGACGAATTGCTTGATCTTGCAGAAAGCCGGATTTTCCAGATTGCAGAGCAAAGGGGAAATAAAAGCGGTGGGCCGGAAAATATCAGCAGCATTCTGGACAGAACCGTTACCAAGATTGAAGCCTTGTTCCAGCGTCCCCATGACGGGGTCACTGGAGTTGATACCGGCTACGTGGACGTGAACAAGAAGACAGCCGGTCTACAGCCCTCGGATTTGATTATTATCGCTGCCAGACCCTCAATGGGGAAAACTACGTTTGCAATGAACATCTGCGAGAATGTATCGCTGACAAACGATAAGCCCGTCATGATTTTCAGCCTGGAAATGCCTACGGAACAGCTCATGATGCGCTCACTGGCATCGCTATCACGCGTCAACCAGACCAGCATCCGAACCGGACAGCTCGATGACGAGGACTGGGCCCGGTTATCCGGCACAATGGGACTGCTGCTGGAAAAAAAGAACATTTACATTGATGACAGCTCTGGCCTAACACCTATGGACGTTCGCTCCCGGGCGCGTCGATTGTCCCGCGAACACGGTGGGCTTAGCCTCATTATGATCGACTACCTTCAGTTGATGCGTGTACCGTCGTTATCTGACAACAGAACTCTGGAAATTGCTGAAATCTCCCGATCTCTGAAAGCACTGGCAAAAGAGCTGAATGTACCGGTAATCGCTTTATCGCAACTAAACCGCTCGCTTGAACAACGTGCCGATAAACGTCCGGTAAACTCAGATTTGCGAGAGTCAGGCTCCATTGAGCAGGATGCTGACCTGATCATGTTTATTTACCGTGATGAGGTCTATCACGAAAATAGCGATATGAAAGGTATAGCCGAAATTATCATAGGTAAACAGCGCAACGGGCCTATAGGGACAGTACGTCTCACATTTAATGGTCAATGGTCTCGATTTGATAATTATGGTGGCCCTGAGTATCATGATGACGACTGACCATAAAAGCTACTGACCTTATCCTGATATTTAATTAAAGGTTTTCGACTGTTTAATTTCGCCAGCTGATTGGCCCGATAGATAATGGTTCTACGGACAGCAATCTTTTATATAGGTGTAAAATGAAAACGATACTCTCAGCTTTATTATTCGTTGTTTCATGGAATGCACTGGCACAGGATGAGGGAAATAGTGGTGATAAAAAGCAACAGGCAACGGCAACTATTCAAATTTCGATTACAATTTTACCCGAACCGGTAAAACCAAAGATCACCAAAGAACAGGTGAGTGATACGCTAACCGTCATTTCTTATGAATGGTAGCATCCAGACAACCAACGGTTAAGCCTGCTCCAGCAAAGAAAAGTATCTTTCTGAACATCACTTCGTCACCCGAATGCCTCGTGATTTAATAAGTAAACAAACCGGACAATATTCACGAGGTGTTTTATGACAAATGAAACTCAGAACAACGCATCCGCACCTGAAGAGTTAATCACGCGTATATCGCAGGTCATTAAACGCAAGGATGGATCTGAAGTGAAAATTACTGCTCAGGCTGCGTTCGGTGCAGGGTTAACTCGCTCTATCGATGTATATGTTCTTCGTCGGGATAATGCTGATTCAAACTGGCAAGGTTGCAGTAATCGACCAAAAGCAGGATGGCGGAATATGTCTGTAGATGAATATATCCGTGAAGGGCGCTCTGAAATGCTTAAGGCAGTTACGCCGGGAGAAATTCTAAAGCTCACAAATGCCATTGGCAAACCAATGAGTTGTCTTGATCAATTATTTCCATCCCCGATTACTAAATAAATCATTAAATAATACCGCTGGCCTTATTCGTCAGCTGGTACGCCCGTGTTTAAATAAATATACAAAACGAATAAATAAACAGGTGAACCATGCAACAGGTAATCGACTTTGGCACATCAGAACCGACCCTTGCCCCAATCCTTACCGGGGATAAATGGGATACGGTTTGGCAAACACTGGCTAATGACGAAGACCTGAATTATGTCGATGCCAGCACTGGCACGAGCATGGCCAATCTTATCACCACCGGCACAAACGCCATTTATAAAGCGCTTACTGACGGCTGGACTATGAGCCTGGCGTATTCATCAGGAAAGGACTCTGAGTGCGTTCTGCACCTCTTCCTGATGGCGCTGGTAAGGGCTACCCGCAATGGCACAAACATCAGCCAGCATCACTATGTGATCCACACCGACACGGGCATCGAGAATCCAGCCGTCCGCTGGCTGGCAGACACAAAACTCGCCGAACTTGAGGCATTCGTTGAAAAGCACCAGTTACCGCTGAGCATTGTAATTGGTAAGCCTGGACTGACATCTGGGTGGACTGGCCGCATCCTTTCAGGGCGAGGATTGCCAACATTTTCAAATAGTTCCGCCAGACAGTGCTCGATCGACTTGAAGGTCGATCCTGCACGTCGGGCCCGTGCCGAGTACATGCGAGGACTGCCTAAAGCCGTTCGTCAGCGCGTTTGTCTGCTGCTGGGTTCCCGTGATGCAGAGAGCACAACCCGTGCCATGAACATCGAAAAAAAAGGCGGGAGCGCTGAAGACGTTAAACAGACAAAAGAGGGCGGTGAGCTCTATCCGATCCGTCACTGGCATCAGGGGAACGTATGGGAATTCCTGCTATCGTCCGGGGATGAGGCTCGTTTTGCGTTACCCAGTTACCTGCCTAACAATAATGAAACTGCTGAGCTCTACAAAGAGGCTACGGGCGAATGTGTCTGGACGGGTTCTGAAAAAGCAAAAAGCGCCTGTGGTTCACGATTTGGCTGTTACCTTTGCCAGGCTGTAGGGCTCGACCGCTCTATGGAAAACCTGCTGAATGCCGACCCGGAGAAATATGGCTATATGGCTATCCTGAACCGGCTTCAGCGTTTCATTGCCAAACGCCGTTATGCCTGGGAAGACCGCCATCCAGTGGGCCGCACGGTATACGAAGGTGGGTATATTAAGATCCAGCCAGATGTATACTCGCCGAAATTCCTGGAACGTCTGTTACACATCTGCTGTAGCGCCGACTACGTAGAGCAGCAACGCGCCGATGACGTTGCCGAGAAACTCGCTTACGGCTTGCTGGAAGACAATGCGCATAACCGTCGCATGTCCCGGCCTCAGTTCCGCATCGTCAGCGAAGAAGCCGTTGTGCATGTCGATTTCATGTGGGCTTTCCATCATTTCAATGACAAGCCTTTTAGGGCACTGGAGATCTACCACCGCGTCTGGGCCCACGGCGAGCTGGATCTGTTGACTGATGAACCGACGATGCCTGTAGTCCCTCAGTCCCCAATCCCTAAAGCAGTCTGGCTGAAGGTGGGGAAATTTGGCGATGACTCACTATTTGATGGGCTGGCTGATCCTGTTGCGGAAATGACCTATTTCGACGGCGGAGATGACGAACGCGCCGCACGTGTCATCAAGACAAGAGACGGCCACCGTCGTGTTGTCAGTTTCAGCGAAGATAACGAAGTTACCGTAGATGAAGAGTCTGCAAGCTTTGTGTTATGGGTGGAATACCCACGCCTTAAATCTGCTATTGAGAGCGGGGCGTACACCGCTGGGAGCGCGGCGCAGTTCTACCTGCGTTTCGGCACGGTATCTCTGTGCAAAGGTAAGTCAGCCTTGTATCACAAAATGATGCAGCGTGGTCAAACCTACCATCGACTCGGCCTGACCGGATTCCAGTCGATGGAAGGGATCACAGCTCGAAAAGACCTTCGCATCCTCTCGACCGAGAAATACCAGCATGTTCTGAAAAGAACGCTGGAGGCCCGGATCATTCGTTTTAAATGGTGGGCTAACCTCGCTTTCACCATCCAGTACCACATGACCCGCATGACAGAATTTGGGTTCTGGCTGCATCGCGTCTTACGCCAGGAAAGCCATAACGAGCTTATGGACGAGAAAACGCTGTGCAAAAACAGCCTGGAAACTGTCCTGATCAACCAGACCAATGCCTGGTGTCTTGTGATGAGTGACGTGGGCAACAAACCTGATACATCAAATGCGCTGCGCCGCTACTGGAGACAGGAGCGGGCCCGAGCTTTCGCGCACTGTGCTTCAGTACCGGAAGTCCTTAAATCGCTGGTGGCTCGTGAGATGTTCAATATTTATCGACGTGCGCTTTATGAACTCAATAGCCATAAAGAGTTGAGCCTTGGCCTGATACACATACAGGAACTGGCAACTCAGAACGCGGACGCGTTACGGATCCATATCAAAATAATGATGCGGTTAATCAGGCTGTGGCAATTGTCAGGTTTAACAAGCATTGGTCAGAGTGAATTTTGTGAGGCGGCTTAACTGCCTGGAATAAAGGGAAAATAATGAAAATCATGCTTTCACTAGGCTCTGTTGCTATTACGACAGTAGCATCTATGTTGTTGCTGTGCAGCCAGGCTAATGGCAGCAACGGGAACAGGCCTTTACGGATCAACGAACCTGTTCAGATTACTATCGAACAAGTGATGTATCGCATTGCAAATGGTAACCAGAATATCGGCATGAAAATGCGTGAAAACCCAGTGCTGTTTTCGGGTCATGCCGGAATCAGTGTAGAGCTAAGTGATTTTCCGCCCGGGTCAAAATCCGCGCCCGTACCCGGAACTACCGTAATGCTGCGTACCGCTTTGTCTGGTCAGACAGAGGCCTGTTATCAGCAGCACTGCTACTCAGCCGAAGTGACCACGTACAACGAATAGAGGTCTTGCTATGGCAGACAGAACTGATGGAATGAAAGGAAGAGCACTGATTAGGCAGTTGTCCGGTATGCCACCCGGCGTTAACCCATTAAACGTTCCTCAGCCGCTTAAGCGAACCGTGTGCCTGGCAAAAGGCATAGTGGATACATGGGATAGTTTTCCATCCGAAAACAACCTTGCAATCGCCCTGGAAAACGCCGCTGCAATATCACGGCTGGCGATAAGCCTCCTGCAAGAACGGGAAGTACTGTACCGGCAGCTGGCATCTCTTGGAGTAGAACCAGAGAAAATGAAACAATCCGTCGAAGCCATCCCGATGGAAACGCTTTTAAAAAGCCTTCCAATGAGGAAAAAGTAACTTTCTAGCGTTTTTTGTTTCCGCTGTAAGAAGACACCTTTTTTGGTGCTCAATAGCAGTATTTTTTTAACAGATAAACTAAACGAATTCAATATTTCTTAAATTCAAGCACATTTTGTCTTCTTTTAAATTTCGTCGTAGGTTTAATGCAGTTAATAATGTTACTCACGGATTAATTTTTAAAAAATACAGAGCCTAATCAGGCTATACGGGTTTTGTAATTGCTATCATTAAAGTCACGAGGAAAACCATGAGTGCATACGTCGAGCAGGTATTTAATGATGTTGAAAAAATGCGTGGCAAAGTTCTGGCCGACCGATTCCGCATGGTATTCAAAAAAATCCAGCTTGTGAAGAACGACGACTCAGACGAGGCCTACAACCTGAAGCAACAGGAAAACCTAGCCGCTGTCACTGAACTTCAGAATGCTGGTGGTTTCATTGATTGGGACATCAAGGTCACTAAGTATAGCAACACATCCACTCAGGTTGAGTTGCGGCATAAGGTAGATGGTGTGCTGGTATGGCGCGATTTTACCTTCGTAAGCGATTTTGTATTCGAACTCGCTAAAAACGTTGTCTATTCAAAAGAGACGGTCTGAATTCAATTTTTGCATTAATAACCGGTGGAAAAATGGAGCAACTGACACCTGCAAAACTCGACTCGATGATTACTGAGACTACAACTGAACTGCTATATGCGCAGAGGGCACTTATCAGCCCAAGCCGAGCTGATGCGATGGAAAAGAAAGCGTCTCAATTACTCAGCATATTATTGGAGTTAAAGGAACTAAGAAATAAAAGCCCACAAAAAATCATACTGCCACCCCCTGCATGTTGCTTTGCAGATCATAGTTATCCTGCATATTCCAGAGACCAAGTTATTGCAATACTTGATTCTCTTGGACATAAAATTATTGAAAAGGAAAATTAATGCGCCAGACAAAAATCGTAAATATATTCTATGCCAGTGCTGAAGAGCTTCAGCTAGGCATTAACGAGATAGATACTGAGATTACGACCGCTTTGCAGAACGGCAATATGGAAGCCGTCAAAAAAGCAACGTTACTTAAAAACACCATGATTAGTCTGCTGGACAACAAACAGAAGGGCGAGCTGGTTCAAGAAACGTGTACGTCAGGCGAAAAGGCTGATTCATCGGTAGAAATAACGGACGCAATGGCCTACGCGTTCCACGCGGCATCTGGTGAGGGTGCAATTGGTTCCGATGATGTTGAAGAGATAAAGCGTGGTCTGCGGGTAGTTATCAATGAGTGTGGCCTCACAAATCACCTCGTAAAGATCCCTGCTGGTTTACACGATGCAACAGCTCAGCTTGTAGTTAACTTCGCCTCTGAGATGGCGGGTAAGCTTTACCGGGCCCAGGAGAAGTATGGTCGTGGGGCTGAATGGGCAAAATCTGACTGGAAGGATGAATGCCTCAAAGAGCTCCACCGACACCTTTCAAAAGGTGATCCACGTGATGTAGCAGCCTACTGCATGTTTTCGTGGCATCACGGTTGGCTGACCCACAGCGAACAACCTGCTATAGCGGGGCTCAGCGAAAGAGTTCTGTTCGATAGCTTTATGAAAGATGATTACTCACCTGATTCAAGTGGTTCAGTATCAGAGGAAGAAGAAAGGGTCTTTCTTGAGGTGCTCTTTCACATATGGCAAGGCCGGGCCGCAGTTCAGAATGGATTAACTCAACAGGAAATGGATATCGTAATGAAGTACCGGGAACAAAATCAGAAATAACATTACTGCGTTCTGACAACCAGTAAATTAACTCGATGCGGTATTTCAGAAAGGAAAAATTATGATCGTTCTCAAATACCCTCCTTACCCATCGCCCTTCTGGTTCCGGGGGGAAAAAGATAAAACGGGTGTGGTTACCGAGGTTGGAACAGTTTATGTGGAAGCAACAAAGGATAACCTGCTGCTGGTGGAGGGCACACTCCCTCCGGTAGGTGCGACTTTGTTTCTTACACCTGACCGGTTCGATATTAAAGCTGAAACTGAGATTGATAGCCGGGCCCGACGAGAGGAACAGGCCAGACAACGTCTGACACGGCAAGAAGAAGAACGACAGCAAAAGGCCGCTCTCGATATGAAGCTGATGCAACAGGCGCAAGAGCGAAACGCTCGTTTGTATCTTCCGGTACGATGGACAAGCGGATTCAAATCGGTGATTTCCGGGCTGACGGAAAACAGTAGCGGTAACGGTATAAACCGGCGAACTGTGATTCACGTGCTTTTACTTGAGGACATACGTGATGGGCGCCTGGTCAGAAATGAAGGGGATTTTCTTTGCACCGCCGCAGGTGGAAGTAACGGCAAGCTTTGGGTTAACCCAGCCACCCATAGTGATGGTGAGTACGGGCCTTACGTATGTGAAATAACGTGTAAGCAGTGTATTAAGGCTGCTCTACGTTGGCAGGATAAAAATAAGGCCGTCCCACCGGAATGTGTTCCGTAGGTATCAGGCGAACCGATCACCACGCTATAGAGAGAGGGGACAGTGAACATGCAAGTTGCTAAAAACAAGTACGCCGTTCTGGACAGTGCGATCATGAAAATACTCGGCAAAGAGCCGGTTCCATTTTCACTGATTATGCTTCCAGACGTAGCTGGTGAGTGTTCCCGACTCGCTGATGAGGAGAGGAATAAGCCGATGCCATTCCGCATTCTTGACCGGCGGTTACAGGCGCTAAGAAAGGCTGGCAAAATTCAGTTCGTGACCGGAAAAGGCTGGGTAAACCCTCTTTCCTGACCACCCGCAATTCGTACTGCATCTTCCTTTTCGTAAAAGGCAACTCTTCGTTGCCTTTCATCCCCCAGAGCTATTCGTCACCTGCCCCCCCAACGATAAAATCAAAGTATCACAAACAATATGTCCCCCATTTAAGCCATTAGAAACACCATGTCCTAGTACAATAGCGGCAACATGGCTAAAGCCGGGGGAAGGAGATCATAATGACGGGTATCGTGCGCATTGAACAACCGGTAGAGCGAATTGAACGTTTCCATTCTCTTCAAGGCGGTCAGTACTGGCGGGCAAATGAAGCCATTGCTGAAGAGAACATTGCCGCTTCCGAAGTACTGCTGATTGAATCGCTGCGTTGGGTCGACAACAAACTGCATACGGTCATTCTGCGCACCCACCCATCAAAACATGGCCAACACATTCGGTTTGAATATACCGATGAATCTGGCCGCACTTGTGGCACTACCCGTAGCTTCACTCAGCACCGCTTTTTGTTTGATGACTTCGTTAACAAATTCACCTTTGCTGCTGACTCGAAAGAAGTCCGCGAAAGTGAAGTGCAGGCCTGCCAGCAGTTGGCTCAGAAGCTGACCGTTGAACTTTCCGAGGCGATGACAAACCCTGAACGCATGAAAGAGATCATTGCGGAACGCCTTGAAAAAGAGCAGACAGAAAAAAGCGAGAACAAACTCAATACTCTACCCGCGACGATTGACCAGTACACAAACCTCGCCACCGGCCCGTTAGAAAATGCGCTGACATCCGGTGTCAATGAGGAAAGCATTAAGGGAATGATGGAAGCGGCTCGGCATGGACATAAACTGGCCGTCATACAATCTGAATGGCTACAAGGTAAGAATAACGAAATTACCAGGGCCGTTCAGGCCGTCGTACCCTATTACCAGGAAATGGCTGCGGCGCAGCTGGCCGCATTCGAAGAGAGCAGGGAGAACGTTGAATCGCTGATGAAAGGGATTGCGTCTCTGGATCTTTTCATCGGCAAAGATGTTGTCGTCAACACGATAATCAAAGGCAATTCAGCCCCGAGCGACATTCCTCTGACATTTGTCCAGAAAAAGCTACTGATGGATGAGGAGCTCGCTGTCTATCTGGATCTGGGAGACTGGTTCGATTTCACCAAAGCAGATTTATTCGACCAGGCACTGCAAAAACACCCGGGCCTAATCGAGCAGATTTTCCCGACCCAACGTTGCGTACTGGTTATGGCCGTCACCAGACGGCACGTCAATTATCAGGATCCGTGGGAGGCTGCGGCCAAAGACTTTCAAAACAGATGTGTCTTCCTGCTGGTACGAGACGGCGAAAATATTTACCAGGTATGCAGCCCGGTTGAATCTCATCTGGGCGCTCATACGCTGTTCCCTGAACGTGACGAGCAGGACGCGCTTTTTCGCGGTTTTGACGGTTCTCGCATCACCTTCCGCGATGTAGCTTACACTGACCGGCTGCGGGCGCATGAAAAGATGGCGCTGCACTATAAACGTTTCCTGATCCTTTGCTGCGGGCTCGACCAGCGTGAGCGCCTGTTTGGCGAATTCTATGATCGCAGTAGTAACATTAATTTCATCTCGATGGACTTCCAGGAGAAATATTGCCGCTTTATTCATGACGCAGATGGAACCGGTCTGTTGAGTGACCCGGAGGCCGATACCAGACCATCGCTGGAGTCCTACATTAAGCAGGCGAACCAGCACCTGCGTTCTGGTTCACGCGTCTTTTGTGAGTGGAGACAGGTCGTTAATCCGGTTACCGCACCCGGGGCAGCTAAGGATGATTCAGGTAACGGCTACCGGGGACATTCATTCACGGTTGATTTCGTTAAAAGCCGTAGTACCAGCGTGGCATACCAGAAGAATGAAGAGATCTACGTTGATGTGCCAGTCGTTCAGCACACCTACAGCCGTAATGCGAAGTCAGACAAACGAGAATTCAATGCCAAGGTATGCCTCTCAAAATTCAGAACCTCTGATAGCCTTGGCTATCTTTGCCTGGACACGGTGAAATCCGCCGATCTCGAATATTACATTCACAACCGGCGTATCCGGGCTAACCATCTTTATTACATCCGGCTCTTCAAAGAACTTGCGGCACTGCTGAAGCTGGAAGAAACGCATGAAGAACAATACCGAAGCAAAATGCTGGCGGCTTTAAACGCCGGGAACATCGGTGACGAAAATGACCGGGTTGCGGCTGTAGATAAAACGATTCAGACGTGGCGCTGCGCAAACCGAGGTGCATCCCTCCAAAGTGGTCTGGAAGATGAGAAGCAATGGAAAGCGCTCCTTGCCATGATGGATTTAATTGCATGGCGAGGTCATGCAAGCATCCCGCAAATTGAATGCTACTGTGAGCAACTTGGAAACTCTCCTCTACGGCTTGTGGTAATGCCAAACGGCAAACTGGGCCTGTATGTAGCCCCACGAGCTGAAGAACGAAACGATGCAGCTGAGAAACACAAATGGGCTATACGTGTGGTATTGAGTCTGACGCGTACCGGTGTGAAAGAGGTATCTCGCTCATGGGCTCTGGTTAACGAACTGAGCGTATCTGAATGCACCCTCAAAGAATGGCCGCTGGTGGATGAGTGGAAAGGGTTAAAGTCTGTATTTGAAAGCTACGACCGGAAACTTAAAGCTCTGGCAGACATTGAACTGGGCCGTGAGACTCTCAAGCGTCTGAATCCCAGCAACCAGGAAGGTCTGAGCGAGCTGGCAGAATTGTGGATTAATGCTTTTGAAGAAATGAACTTCTACCGACCGACTGGCGGGATCGTTCAAAAGCCAGTAATGATGATCCCGATTGGTCTTATTGTCGACCGTGAGGAGTGGTCATACTTATATCTTGGTACACGCGGCTCTGCGGTCGAGTATATCTATCAGAATCTGAATGATAAGGCACTCAAGGCCCGGGTAGCCCACCGTCTGATTTCAAATTACGAGGTCAAAGAGGGTAAGCTCGATAATCTTGCCAATAAGAAAACAAGTCTGGGTCTCTTTTGCACAAAACAGCGCCCGGACATGGCCCCTTTTAGCGCAGACCGAAACATAGAGACATATGGGCCTGATTTCGGCGTTAACCATGCTGTGCTTACGCATATGGTATCGTTTAAATCGCAGATAGCGCTGATTCAGCAAGAGGCAGATCGCGGCTTACACCGTCTCTTCACGATAGCCAGCAACCTGGTCAGTTCAGCCGGGGAGTTGCTTATCGATCAACTGCTCGGCGATGCGGCGCGAGATGCAGATGAGCCGGTAGATATTCTTGAGGTGGTTATTAACCCAGCGCCAACCGGTGAACCAGGGGCGAAGCTGAAGAAGAATGGTGAGACATTCTGGCATAAGCACTGGTGTGATTTGTGTAAGCCAGGAACCGAAGAAAGCCTGGCACTCTCCCACATTCACGCGCCGGATCACGTCATTACGCGGACTTCGTTCAGTTCCAAGGAGGATGCCATCCTCTTCGTACTCAAGACGATGCCGCAGGCCAGAAAATACGAAAAGGATTTCTTCCGCGACAATGATTTCGATGTACCTGATGGGATTATTGAACGGTGGATAGACCGTTAATCATATGCAGTATGAATAAAAAAAAGCCCGCTTTAGTCGTTGCAAGCGGGCTTTTTATTTCTTCGCGTTACAGCTGTGGCATCAATTACAAAACGGAACGGCTTGGTGCCGGGGCGAAGAACGGAGAAAGGGATAGGCACGAGGTGGTGATAATGTTGCTATTCATATGGGGTATGAATAAGAAACAGCCCACTTGCGAGTACTAAGTGGGCCATTGAGGGTCAGGCATAAGACTCAGACAGAGCAGTAGCGGCTTCAAGCGCCGGTTCAAGCGACAGGCTGTTATCGCTGATAACATTCCATCCCTCATTGCCGTAAACAAAATGGACGTAACCTGCACGTTCAGTTTCTTCAGGGCGATAAGCATAGAAGTAGTCTTCATCAGTAGAGAACATGGCTTCAACAATACGTTCTACGTTCGTAGAGCGCTTCAGCACAATCTCTTCTGAGTCGAATACCGAGATGCTATATCCTGCTTCAATCAACCCGGTTGCTGCTGCCCGGGCAATTTCCTGCTCAATACGTTGCCGCTGATCTACGTTCATGCCTGCTGCTCCTCGATGGGAAGTGAAGTCGAACACACGAGAAAGCATGAACTATAGTTCACATTTAATCAATAAAAAAGGGAACTATACTTCACTTATTCTTGGTTTTTTTTAATACTGGTAGTCCTGCAAGCGCATCGTTCCAATGCTGCTCGCGTTCCTCATTACCTGAAATATTACTTATCCATCTTTCGGACTTGCCCCAGCGCTGTGCCAGCGCCTGCCGCGTCCAGCCTTTGCGTTTCATCTCTGCTTTAAATTCATCGCTGGTGGGTTTGTACATAGGTTAATCCACGTGAACTATAATTCACCTGATAGTACGGTAAGGCTGGTTAAGTAACAACGGGATATCGACGGTCATCTTCCGTTCCCGCACACGGGCCAGTGCTCCTGGCTATACTGAGTCAAAAATGCGGAGGACACATTATGTTTGAACGTATAAGCAGGTTTTTCGCTGGCGCAACAAAACAGGAGAGGGCGGAACCGTCAGTCTCTATACCTGAACCTGTTACTCTTGAGGGTGATAACGCGCCATCAGCTATCGAACATGACAGAAAAATAGTCCATGACAGCAGGGTATTTATACATAGGTCTTTAGGCTTTATACTTATGGTATATTCTCCCGAATTATTCAGAAAAGCCATTAATCATGACATATGTCTTGGCTATATATATGGTTATATCATAGCGGCAATAGGTGACGACGAAGAGTTATGTAAAGCATCGGAAAATCGTCGATGGGATGTTGTCGCTGCCTATTATCGAAGTTTATTGGATTATTCAGCTGAAGCTTACTATGAGAAAACTGTAAACGCGATGGATAATTACCACTTCAAACAAGCAAGAAATGTAAGCGTAATGGATTATCACAAAAACAAAATCAATCCTGATGGCGATAATCATCATTTGCGTTTTCTAATGACCGAAATAATTGAAGATAGGGTTGAATAAATACACGTTTCGTCACATGAACGACCTATGGTTTACTGAATATAACGACAACGAACCATAGGCCAGAAAAAATGACACTTCAAAAAGCCAACGAAAAACGTATTGAAAACTTCCTAGCCAAACAAATTCGTCATAACGGTAAGATTTTATCAATGCGTGAATTTATGGATTCACTCATTGCTGACGGCTATAGCCCACGTGCAAAAGCGGAACAGAAAGTAGGACACCCCAGCAGCCGTCAAACCTTTCGCTGGAACAACGAGCAGCAAAGGGAGCACCAGATTAAGCGAGCTCTGGGGGGTACTGTTCTGAAATATTCAATGGTGTCATCTGACGGCTCATTTTATGACATTGAAAAAATTGCCTATGATTACGTCATTGAAAAAATGGGCGGGGTTAACGTTAAGCCGGAAACGATGTGTTTTGCGATTTTCAACAGCCCTTCATCATTGCGGGGCGGGAAGAGAGAGCGCTGTGTAGCTGTCTATAGCCGCACTGTGGCAACAGAGGAACAACGGGTCAGGAGCATGTTATCTACTGACTTCACGCATTATGATCTGGTCTGGTTCGGTGAAGCCACTTCCCAGAAGGAAGCGCTGGAACTAGCCGAGGGATAATATCAATTAGCCACCAAGGAAATAACCGGGGTGGCTTTTTTGTTTTAAACGATTAAAAATAAGCCAAATCACTTCGTCACAAGCATGTGGGTGGTAATATAGACATATAGGCAATCACATTCAACTGGAGGCTAATATGTCAGATTTAATTGCAGCAAGATATGATGAAGTATCAGCTTCCGAGTTTGAAGATGATATGGTTGTCATTGTCATTACCGATGAACAGAGTGAAGATATTGAGGTTATTTCAGACCTTGATGATCTTTTCGTTAATACTGAGGTTGTGGTTATTGATGGTGACGCTTTAGAAGTCGACTATGATAACGCTGGATATTTTTCATCAGAGAATAGCTATGAAGTTTCAGTAGACGATATGTTATTCGACAATACCGTTGGTGAGCAACTTATGGATTGTGGTTTTTTCGGCACTCAAAGCTAATAGATACTCGTTATTTATTATCGCGTCCCAATCGTCATGCAGGTGTGGTTATTTATTTACTGAAAAGCCATGTTTTAAATAACAGGCAACGATAATCTAACAGGAGCGGCTATGAAACTCGAAAACATTAACAAAGAGCAGCAGCTCTATGTTCTTAAATGTGGCTCTATTCTATCAAGCTACGGATTTGATCTCCTGCATACAAAAGCAACCGCCGTAGCTGACTGGATGGACGTTGAAGCACCAGTAGCTGCACTGGGTACAGAAGAACATTTTGAACAATGTGCAGAACTCATGCGGCGCGGGCAGGTATATGCTAACGCTTCCCGGAAATGCTGCCCCGGTAATCTTTCCCCCCAACTAATTGGGCTTGAAGGTTGTCGTGTTAGAGTCACTACCGATGACGGTGAGGAACGCTGTTTCTGGGTTGCAAAAACGACCGGATGGATGCCGGGTCACCTCGAAGTTCCACGCTCGAATACGGCTTATGGCCACCCTGCACAAGCGCATTACAAGTCAGTTCAGACTATTCGATAAGTCACCGGTGCTCCGATTTCGACATGATGCATACCAACCAGACTCACTACTGTTGTCATCGACAAGAATGACAACAGTAGTGAGTATCTATGGCTTATCCTCGGAAAACAGCCCATTATTCATGCCTCCCTCTTCCGGTATGGCATAGCTCACATGGCTTCAGATAAAAATCAAACCGATAAACTCGCCCGCGATATTAAAGACAAGGTTCTCGCCAGGCCTGCTGGCTCATCAGGAGAACCAGTGGAGTACCGGAGTGTCCATGAATTTATGACACTAACCCGCACGGGAACCCCTGCTGATGCCCGCCAGTTCCGGCTGGCTGTTAAAGCTAAGGGAATAGCTATCTGGCCTGATGATGACCCACGCGTAGGGCAGCAATTTGCACGTGACGGCATTCGCTGGGAAGTTCGTCTGAAGACCTTCCGGCCTGAGAGTCAGGATTCATTTGACGATGACCTGGATGAGAAAGTCTCACCAAAACGCTTTGGATATCGCCGGTACGGTGCGATGTCCCGTCCTGATCAGAAGAAATTCAGCGACAGGGTATACTTCAACTGCATGGAGCGGTGTGTCGTCACCGGTGTGAAGACAAAATGCAGGGGAGAAGCAGCACATCTGATTGAGCATCATAAAGCGGGCTCTGACCACTGGAGTAATGGCCTGTGGCTTCGGGCAGACATACATCGGTTATACGACAACGGCCTGTGTGTGATTAATCCCAGCACCCTGACAATCCATTTCCACCCCACTATCCTGGCTAAGGATGACGATCTCATCGCGTATGAAGCTCGGCCAATATTACCGACAAGAAAACCTGTAAACCCTGCCTGGTTAAAATCCCGGTGGGATGAACTTACCTGGCCGAAGTAAGCATCGTGTCTGACAACGGTAGTGAGGCCTAATCATTACCGTTGTCGTAGCAAACGGGCTTCAATGCTTGGCTCATTATCGTTGTCACCAGTCTGGTCAGCTCATAACTATTGCCATCGGCACTGAGATGCCGTCCTGCGCATCGAACTCACATCCATTGTCACTCGATTTTTGAATCTGCCGGGAGTGTAACCAGTGACAATGGTAATGATCACCTTCACATAATTAACGAACCGTTACTACTGGTAAGAGGGTGCATGGTCGACAACGGTAATGACAATTAAGGAAAGTACCTTTCTGTAATGACAACGGTAGTGACTTAATGGTTAACCCTTGTCTGGTTACCGGCAATCAAGTACAGGAACTATGACAATGGTAGTGAGTCATTACCATTGTTATGGCTCATCATACTATCCCTATATACAGCAAGTAGACGGCGTTGCTCACTACCATCGTCATTGGTTGCATGGGTAGCAGAATGTTAGATGACAACAGTAGTGATTCTGGTGCTTCACCATCCGCCTGGTGACAACGGTAATGAGTGATCGAGATCACTATCGTTGTCGCAGCGTTCGGTATGGCTACAACCGGCAAGTTGTGCCTCGACAATGGTTGTGATCCCGCACTCACTTGATTCGTCATCGCCGGAACGACCCCACTGAAATGTACTTGGAAACGATGACAATGGTAGAGACTTGAAAAAATCACATCCATTGTCATTGACCAATCAGGTTAGCTACGACAGCGGTTGGACTCATTTCCATTGTCACCGACAGGCCATGTATTCATACAACGACAACGGCAGGGAGTGACGCGGTCACTACCACGGTCATTCATCCCGCCCCTCAAGTACGAGCAGACAGTACGGCGAGTGAATCCTTACCATAGCTACCTGAAAGGCCTGATTAACCTGGAATGCATATGACAACGGTAATGACCAACAGAACTCATTTCCGTTGTCATTGTGCTGGTGGAGCAGTAAGAACTTGGTCTGAATCATGAATGACAACGGTAGTGAGTATTCTTAGTCAATACAGTGGTCATTCAAATGCGCCGGGAGCAAATGACAGCGGTAGTGAGTCAAATCACTCATTACCGTTGTCATTGTGTCATGGGAATCAGCGATAAATCCGTACTGACGATGCCGACAATGGTAGTGAGCGGTATGAGGTCTTCTCCGAGAAGCTGCTCTGGAGAGTTGTCGATGATGACAACAGCAGTGAGCTGCCAAGACTCATTGCCGATGTCATGGTGTCATGGGTATCAGCGATTTGTCTGTACCGGCGATTCCGACAATGGTAGTGAGCGGTGTAAGACCTTCCCTGAGAAGCTGGTCTGGAGAGATGTCGATGATGACAACAGTAGTGAGCTATCTAGTCTCATTACCATTGTCATGAGTGGTCACCCCGCAATGACAACAGTAGTGACCGCGTCACTCAATACCGTTGTCATTAAGCTAAACAGGATTCTCTGACGATGTGCAGGGAGGGAGGGTTCCAGGCCGTCATCTGACAGCCCGGAGGGAATGCTAGCTGGCGGGATTGTTCTTTTTCTGGCTTCTAAGGCTGCGAATGTAGTGAAGTTCTTCAGCTGTTAAGTCATGGATGGTTAACGTTTCATCCCCATCAATGGGCTCATCTGGTGGGCACAATTCACCTTCCAGTGGCTCACCATTATTTTTACCCGACGTGCCATTGTTCTCCTCATCAGCATCACCCTCGCCATCACCATCAGGTGGTGGTTGGATATTGTTCAGATTCAAATCAGGATCGCGTTTGTGGATCTGGAAATAAACCTTCCCATCTTTTTTTACTTCGGTGTACTGAAGGTAACCAATGGATGCCAGCTCCTCCAATGCCTTACGTACTGTGGCGTTCTGGCTGTTGGCACGGGTCTTAAGATTTAATCGGTTCTTAAGTCTCGTTAAGGAGATCGGGATTGGATTTGGTGGAAGTGACTCAATGAACGTGTAAAGCGCCTGTGCGCTCTCTTTTTTCGCCAGTTCCTTGATAGCCTTCAGCTGCATCAAAACCTTGTGGTCGTACTGATACAACTCGAATATCTTAGGGTCTATCTGTAGCTCTACCTGATCAGAGTCCGGGTCAAGCAAGGCAGACTGCACCAGGTGCGTCGTATACACCTTTGACGAGTGGGTGCTGGTGAAGGACAACATCACGGATGCCAGCCTGCGTAACGACGCGTCGATACGCTTACGGGATGCGGTAGAGGAACGATAATTTTCAGGGTTACAGAGCTTCAGAAACTCAGTAAATTTGAGGCTGATCTTATCGTTATCAATCGGATGGTTAGCTAGCGTTCGGATGATTCCCATCCACGTTTTGAAGTCAACAGACATATCGAGGCGCTGACCCACGATCGAGATATTGGTGAAACCCTCGCTCTCCATCAAAGAAAGTGTCTGTAGTTCTTTCGTGGCATCAAAGCCAACAGTTTTGTATTCACGACTCTGACGGCCAACGCTTTTTGGTGATGGCACAAACAACCCAAGGCGCATGAGCGCGATAGACTGAACCGTCCTGCTGCTATTAGGACGTAAAATAATTTCTTTACCTGTCTCTCTCTCTGTTACAGAGAAAGCCCTGGTAACCATCTGGCCTTGCTGCTCAGAATCTTTCTCATTGGTCATAGTGGTTTATCGACTGTATTAATCAACAGATTATTGAATACTATCGCCCAAAGCCCTCAGTGTCACTTAAGGGATCTCTGCGACGATCTCAGATTGTGCATAAGTCCAGGCTAAAAAAACGCCACGACTAAATATAAAACTCTGAAATTCACATAAAAACAAATACATACGTAGTTTATCAACAAAGGATCAATTCCGGTGAAAAAGATCCTTTAAAAAATCACTACCATTGTCGCCGCAATCACTACCGTTGTCAAAAAACTCACTACTACCGTTAAAAAACTCACTACCAATGTCAAAATAATCACTACCGTTGTCACCGATTGGCTTCCAGGCCTTGTGCCGTCTGGCTTCCGAGCTGCGGGGATCTCTTGTGATCTATGGGAACTCGTAAGGTACTAATTATTGGAACTACCTTGTGGAAAATGGGGATAAATTCTCTCTTCGAGTTAAATCAACATCGAATAGCTAAATTGTCGAAAATATGTACGGGCATGAAAGGAAAATGCGTATAGAAAACAGTGGATAAGATTTTAATAATTTTGTTTCATCATACAGGTGATAGATGGTATCTATATGAATTATAATAGAAATATACTCAAAACTCTTTAAGAGTTATACCTTCAGATCACACAATAAAACTCACTACCATTGTCACAAATACTCACTACTAACGTCGAAATAGTCACTACCAATGTCATTTTAATCATTACCAATGTCAAAAAAGTCATTACCATTGTCATAAAATGCCCTTGAGCCCAGTAACCATGCGGCTTGCAGCGTACAGGGATCTCTTTTGTACTCCGTTGCACCTTTGGGATCTCTTTATTGGAACTGTCCTGTGGAAAAGTATCTTTTTTGCCTTCGTCAGCTACTGACTCGGTGCTTTACTGATTGTGTAAACAAAACGATAAGAGGCACTCACATGTACGCAACTGCAAAAGAAATTATCGCAAAGCTGCAAAAAATGAACCCTGACGAAAAGGTGCTAGTCCGTGTCTGGTACAAGTCTGATGTTCAGGAGTTAGCAATAGACCGAAACATGCCGCAGGTTTCAGCTAGCGAAGCTGAGTCGACCTTAGCGTTGATAGACCGAACTCACGATGGTGATATCGGTATCAACTGGGATGTTGTTCAGAGTGGTATTGAGACAGTTCGTAGTGGCCAAATTTAAGCAACCGAGTAACAAGGACGTGACTCAACTAATCCACATATCCACCGGGTAGATCAACAGATCGATCCAGATTAAGACCAAATAGAACCAAAAAGATCCCCGCTCCCGCAAACCCGCAGCTGGTAAGCTCTGAAGACCTGCCCCGGTGGGGTTGAGAGGGAAAAAAGTGAGCTCTGAAGGGCTGTCGGTGGGGTTAGCCTGGTAGCTGGTGGTGTTCAAAGGGAATAACGGTGGGATTGGAAGGGGAAAGGAACTTAATTATCAACATCTGCTGTGCTAATGAAAACATCAAATAAAAACATAATCATACGTAACAAATCTCAAAAATAGGTGATCGGTATTCATTTTTTGTCCACACTGGCAGCAGATCAAAAATTTGATGTCAACGACATTTATCCGATTCATCTCTGAAATAACGTATTGATTTAGTACAAATAAAAACCAATACCCGATAAATGGGGACTAAATGACCCCTATTTCTCATGATCAATAAAAATCACCGTGATACATTCGCCCGGACTGGGCATTCCAAGATACCCGGAAAATAACAATAAAACTGGGGGATCCACACGATGAACTCGAATGAAGTTCTTCTTTTCAAGGACGCTATTCCCGACTTCAATCAGCCGTCGACTGGAAAGCTGACG